>CAIUKX010000413.1 GCA_903899795.1 uncultured Flavobacteriales bacterium | reverse complement strand
GTCAAGAGTGGCGTAAAATGCACGTTGGCTTACCGCCAACGTGTGTTCGTCTTGGCTGCGGCGGGCGGCGCCGGTGGGGGCTAGTGTCGGGTAAGCGAGTGTTGTCGTTGAGTGGTGGTTGCCGCTGACGGCGACAAAATCAGAGGATTGGAGTCACCAGATGGCGCGTGAATTCGTTTGGTTGGAATGTACCGAAACGGGTCTTCGGAACTACCGGATCTCGAAAGAGACGAAGGGTACTGAGCGGCTCGAGTTGAAGAAATACAACAAGAAATTGACCGTTTAACTGCAACTTTGACGGGAGATATGTTTCAGGATATGGATATCAAGGATCAAATTCACAACCTTGAAATGAAAGTTAAAGGGGTAAAACCAATGGATTCACATTTTGACTGTGTGGGGTGTGGATCGTAGCCCCACCCTTTTTTATTCGTTCAAGTATTAATTGAATAAAACACATTCACTTAACTAAAAATCAAAATCTTATAACAGATATTTGAGAATTACTTTTTAGGTAAGATCGCAGTAAAGTTAGTGTATCTCTATCTTGCTTTTCGTTCGTGATTTCAATGTATTTTTTCCATTTCTCAATCGGAGAATACTGAAAATGAAAAGGAACATATCCGTACCCAATAATTTCACCACCTTCGAATAACACTAAACTTTTCTCTCCTTTTTGTCTTCCGTTTTCAATTACATAAAAACGCTCTTTGCTACCTGTAAGTTCATCTATCAATTCCTCTGCTCTCAAGTTATAAAACTCAACTGCTTCTTCCTGAATACAAGCACCTCTGCATTCCTTAACAGTATAAAGAGAACATGGTAAATTGGACGATTGAACATCACACAATTTCTGACAAAGCTGGAATTTTTCTATCCAATGATCCAATTGTGTAGTTGCATCTTTTTTTGAAACAAAACCGATCAATGGCTCTTCGTTTACTTTAGAAGTCAATCCAATGTACAAGCGGATATACCCTCTTTCGTCTTTATAATGATATAGTCCATGGGAATAACGTGTTTTTCTAACAGGCGGATTGTGTGAAGGCTGATGCATTTTCAATAATTCATTTTCGACCATTATGGAAATGAATTCAGATCCCGTCAAAACATACTCAACACGAGTAATTTCCTTTAATAAAGCTTCACCTTTCGCTTGTTTATTATTTTTCAAATGCTGATCAATCCGACGTCGGATGTATTTACTCCTCCCAACATAAATCAACTGATTGAATTCATTGTAAAATTTGTAAACCCCCACTCTATCTGGAATTTCTTCCAATTCGGCCAAATCTAAATTAGGATGAAGTATTTTCGGATTCAAATCCTCATTAATCAGTGCAGTCAGTTTTTCCTCGCTTTTTTGGATCAATAACGAAAATAATTTAGCTGTAGCAAAAGCATCTCCACCCGCGCGGTGCCGACCGATGAGTTCAATCCCTAGATTCCGTGTTAACTTTCCTAAACTGTATGAATCAAAGCCGGGAAGTAATTTTCGTGACGCCACTACTGTGCACAAATTTTTTCTACGGAAATCAAAGCCTAGCTTGCGAAACTCATGTCTGATCACACCATAATCGAAGCTTACATTATGAGCAACAAATACACAATCTTCGGTAAACTCAACAATTTGTTTCGCAACTTCATGAAATTTAGGTGCATTTGCAACCATTTGATCACTGATTCCTGTGAGGCTAACGATAAATTCAGGAATTGGCATTTCAGGATTGACCAAGGTTTCATACTGATCAATAATCTCATTTCCATCGTGTTTAAACATCGCGATCTCTGTAATTTTAGAGCTCTTTGGATTTCCTCCCGTTGTTTCTATGTCGACGATTACGTAATGCATACTAATCTGTAAAGAAACTCAGAATTTCTGACTAATGAAGTAAAGTAGTAGAAAATTCTTTTTTTAACCACACACTGTGCTGATTTTTTTTTTACCACAGAGTACTCAGAGTTAATTGCACAGAGTAACACAGTTTTTATTTAGTATAAAAGAACTCTGTGAAACACTATACTGAACTTTTTAACCACAAATACTCACATAGTAACACAGTTTTTATTTAGTGTAAAAGAACTCTGTGTGACTTTGTGCCAACCTCCGAGTACTCTGTGGTAAAACAATGACAACGTATTTAATTCAATCAAACAATTCCATCAAATCATCGCGCGACAAGGATTTGAGAACACTTTCATCCGTCTTAATCAGATCGTTAACCAACTCCTTTTTAGACTCTTGTAACTTCATTATTTTCTCCTCAATAGTATCAGGAGAAATTAAACGTACAGCCACCACATTTTTATTTTGTCCGATCCGGTAACACCTGTCGATGGCCTGATTTTCAACTGCTGGATTCCACCATGGATCTACCAAATAAACATAATCCGCCTCCGTTAAATTTAATCCTGTACCACCCGCCTTTAAACTGATCAAGAAAACCCGGATCTCATTTTTTGTTTGGAAAGCCTCTACTTTGGAGGATCGATCCTTTGTCTGGCCCGTCAGATATTCATATTGAATGGAAGTTTTATCCAATTCGGTCCGTATCAAATCCAGCATTGTTACAAACTGTGAAAAAACAATGATTTTATGTTCACCAGATCTCGCATTAATTTCTTCCATCAATACTTGAATCTTAGCAGACTCATCCCCATAGTATTCCTGATCATTCAGTAATGCTGGGGAATTGCAAATCTGTCTCAATTTCGTTAGTCCAGCCAAAATATGCATCGCATCCTGATTTTTCCGCTTACTTCTCGTAGCCATCAGATATTCCCGGAATTCCTGTTTGCACAAATCATAGATTCGGCGCTGTTCATCTCCCATCTCACAATACAAAACCATTTCCGTTTTATCGGGAAGTTCAGTCGCAACCTGCTTCTTGGTTCTTCGCAAAAGAAAAGGATTGATTTTTCGCTGCAATTCCATTGCACGTTTCGTTTCTTTGAACTTATCGATTGGAATGGAATAAATATCTTTGAACGACTGCTTTGAACCCAATAATCCCGGACAGGCAAATGAAAATTGCCCGTATAAATCAAAGGTATTGTTTTCAATCGGTGTTCCTGTCAATACAACTTTATTGCGTGAATTCAACAATCGAACTGCCTTATATCGCTGTGATTCCGGATTTTTTATCGCTTGTGATTCATCCAGAAAAACATAATTAAACATATATTCTTTCAGGAAATAAATATCGGAAAGCAAAGTTCCATAAGATGTTAAAATGATTTCAAATTCATCGAATTGTGATGTGTTTTTATTGCGATCCGAACCATAAATCGTATGAATTTTGATGGAAGGAGCGAATTTTTTCACTTCTGCCTGCCAGTTAAAAATCAAGGAAGTCGGTACAACAATCAGGTTCGTATTAAAATTTCCTTTTTCACGTTGAGAAAGAATAAATGCGATAATTTGAATCGTTTTCCCAAGTCCCATATCATCAGCCAGACATCCTCCGAATTGAAATTCATCCAGAAAATTCAACCAGTTGAGTCCCTCCTTTTGATATTCCCTCAATTCAGCATTCAACTCTTTCGGGATGGCAATTTCCTGAATCGACTGAAAATCATTCACACGCGTTTTATAGGTTTCAATTTCTGCAAAAACCTGTTCATCCAGCATTTCAAAATCATATAATTCAGAAACTTCCGAAAAATTCATTTTTGAAGTCCGCAGTGTTTCCTTTACCACTTCACCTGAACGGAAATAATTTGAAAACTTTTCGATCCATTCTTCTGGTAAAAGTCCTAAAGTGCCATCCCCCAATTCCACAAATTTGGAACGGTTCTTCACTGATTTCTGCAATTGTTTCAGAGATACATTCTGATCCCCGAATTTCAATTGTATGGATGTATCAAACCAATCCAACCCGCTGGCAACAGATACTGAAACCTGCGCTTTGTTGTGATTGATTTTATTATTCTTTAACGTATTGAATCCCAAAATAGTGATCCCCGCAATTCTCCATTCCTCAAAGACATCTAAAAACCAGGCTGCATCCAAAAATTCCTTTCGGTGAACATAAAAATATTCCAGGTTCATTTGCTCCTCGAAATCCGCATGCTGGCGCAACAACATAGAGATGACTTGATTTTCCAATTCAGAATTTCGTTGTACTTCGAAAGCACCACCAAGTATATCCAAAGCAAACAATTGTCGTTTTGAAAAAACAGAAACTTCTACATTTCCATATCGAATAACCGGATTTATTTGAATATAATCCTCCGAATCAGAAAGATAAATTATTTTTTGTGGCTCGGATTCAAATCCGTTTTCCCTGATTTGTTTCTTTGTTGCCGGTTTCAAAAAAGAGTATTGAACCTTGACTTTCCGTTCGAGATTCACCAAAATTTCCCGTTGAAATTCTTCAAATTTTGAAGCATGAATTAAAATCGGTTCGTGGTGTTTTCTGAAAAAATGAATCACCCGTTTGATATCCGGATTTTCGATCAGATAAAGTACGCCACTTTTCAAAATAAAATGATCATACTTCACTTTCACCTCTTTAATATCCACCAATTTCCCATTGAAATCCAGCTTCGCAGTGACATCGTAAAACTTATCTTTTTGATTGACAATTAAAATCAATTCGGCTTCCAAAAACTTCAATTCAACAGGAATCACCGAAGATGAAGTTAGATTATCTGAAACACTTGGATCATGGTAATAGGTTTCGATCTGTAATGGATTGGTAACGATAGCCTTCAATGCATCATGATCCGATAAGGAAGTATTTCGAATCGCATTGTTTTGAAACTTCACCAATCCAGAATAAAATTTTATTTCATCATTTTTCTCCGATTTCCAGATATAATCCAATGGACTTAATACTGTCAATGGATTTTTGATATTTCCATCCTTTGAGATTTTCGCTTCCAACAGCTCAACAAATAAATAATCATAATAACGGTGCTGTCCAAAAACGATGATTGTTTTCACAGTTTTCTTTTCAAAGACTGTCGTCGCAAGATAGGGTCGATCGATTGGTAATAATTCATTCTGAAGTGTAGCTTTGGTCCGTTCATTCAACGGAATTAACTCTTTTATTTTCGGAGTAAAATTCACCCTTCTATCCTTGTAAGACATCTCAAAAAAATCATCCAAATCCGGTTCATTTTCTAAACCATAATCCGCAGCAATTTTCTGAAGTTTTTCTACCCGAAGCTGATCGTCAAAAAATAAACGGATTTCTTCCCTGTCTTTCAAGTTGTAAAGTGCCTGAACCTGATGAGGACACATCTTTTTTTTCACTGATTTACAGCGACACGAAAGTGTTATTACGGTATCTTTTTTTGTAACCCCAACCGATTCAGACTGATAAAAGGTATAGGTATCATTGAATGAAACCGAGTTTTTAGAAATTAAAACCGGATTCAGATCCAAAAAACCTCTTTTACCATCGTTTAACGATTCTGCACTCCGTTTGAGAATAAAGGAATTCGTCAACTCTGAAAAGTCAGTGATTTCAAAAGAATAATCAATAGCATGATTCCCTGAAAGGTTTGTAAATCCACTGATACTGTTCGCTAAATCATCAAATTGTGCTTCTGCATTTTCCTTATTTCGCGTCGATAATTCATAATCGGCAGTGCGAAGAACATTCACAATATGCTTGCAAACTGGTCCTCCATCAAATGAACAGGAACAATAGGAGTTTTTGACTTTTTCAGTCGTAAAATTGATTGTGATTTTATATACAGCCGACTCTTTTACCGTTGCATTAATTTGATTTTCAGACATCGAAAATTCACGAATAGTAGAATCAGACCATTCCGAACGCGTCGATTGCGAAGTATAATGCAAAACATACGTTTGAAAAATCTTATTCAAAAACTTCATCTGTCAAATTAATTATCGATCTGCAAAATTACTCAATAATCACGGGTGAATTACTTTAAAAAAAATCAACTTTATATTTATTCCTTCCTAAACACTATTTTACTAAAATTGATCATAAATTAACATCAATCCAAGCGCATCGTTTCCTTTTGAATGCTATTTTCACTACTTTTGCAACTCATATTTTAACACTATGTCCAAAGAAACTCTTAATGAAACTATTACTTCAGTGGATTTTGAAACTTTCAAACAAGAAGTTATCGCTGATTTCCGTCTGGCTTGCGAGTCACGTGAGGCTTCACTTCTAGGACGAAGAGAAGTATTAACCGGAAAAGCAAAATTCGGAATCTTTGGAGACGGAAAAGAATTGGCTCAAATCGCTTTGGCGAAACAATTCCGAAACGGAGATTTCAGATCCGGATACTATAGAGATCAAACATTGATGTTGGCCATCGGTCAACTTACAATCCAACAATATTTTGCAGGTTTGTACGGTCATACGGACGTTATTGCCGAACCACTTTCAGCCGGTCGTCAAATGGGAGGTCATTATGCCACTCGTAACATCGATGAAAATGGTGATTGGAAAAATTTGATGGAGCAAAAAAACAGTTCTGCCGATATTTCTCCAACTGCCGGTCAAATGCCTCGATTATTGGGATTAGCACTCGCTTCCAAAATATATAAGCACCACCCTACTTTAAGCCAATTGGACGAATTCAAAAAATTCACTAACGCAGGTAATGAAGTTGCTTTTGGAACAATTGGTGATGCTTCAACTTCTGAAGGTCCTTTTTGGGAAACAATCAATGCTGCAGGTGTTTTGCAAGTTCCTTTGGTAATGTCTGTTTGGGACGATGGATT
>CAIUKX010000412.1 GCA_903899795.1 uncultured Flavobacteriales bacterium | reverse complement strand
GTTTCTTTGTCAATTTGATCTACGATGTTGAGATAATACTTGACTTTTTTCACTTTTTCGACGTTCACGTCATTTAGGGCGTCTTTTATATCTAATTTTGAGGAATTTCCTCTTTCCAACTGATTTAGGGTAGCTTTTTGAACATTTTCTTCAATCGCAACGAATGCATTTAAGACTTCTTTCGTAACGTTTAATGCTAAGAGTGCCATGAGGACTAAGTACATGAGTCCTACCATCTTTTGTCTGGGTGTTTCTTTTCCGCCTGCCATGTCAATTAAGTTTTATTGGTTATACCTACTTAATTCACCTTATTTGAAAAGTAACAACAGGGTATCTCAAAAAGCTCACTTTTTATCGTTGAAAATTAAATTCAACTTCCTCATTTACATTAGTAAACTTTGGATTTAAATTTAATTTTCGCCTCCATAATTGATCTTTTCGAGATACCCTGAAATATTTTTTTTCGGCAATTAGATATTCATTTTATTTAATCCAATATTAATCATTCAACATCAAACATTTTTTAATAGTCCCAGATATAGTGTTCAATAATTCTGATTTCCTCCTTGATTTTTTCAGCTTCCATTAACGATTCAATTCCTGATCCGTATTCCTCAATTTTTCTATCATACACATTTGATTCTTTATAGATTACACTTGTGAATCGTCTTTTCCAAAATAAATCATCGAATGAGATCCATTGTGCATCATTTTTTTCGTTGAAAACAGCGTAATTATTGAGTACAAACCGACAATGTGGAAAATAGAGACAAAAAAGTTCTTTCAAACCTGTAATTTGCCCAGATTCATCTGTTTCATAAACAACAGGTGCAATTGCGATTATTCGAACATCCATAACTGACCTTTCTTTATCAAAAAACCAATCTTCTTTGATGTGATATTGAATGATATCTTTTGAAAGAATCCATAATGTATCTCTCGGTGGATAAACATATTCGATTGTTCCATCAGAGGAAACAACGACACTATCTTCGCCATAGATATTTGTAAGTGGAGTAGTGGAAGGTTGATCTAATTTTCCCAAATAAGAAAATAGTGTAGTGCGGTATACTGAATCTGTTGTGAAATCCAATCCTGGACTATGTTCAATCAGATATTTTAATTGATCGCCATCCAATAAATCAAATTGTAAGGGGTTATAGGGAGAGAATATTGTTAGTTCACCATCTAAAATATGGGTTTTCAGTACGGTCCATAAACTCCAATTGGTGGTATTTTTATTCCAATTATTTTGTGAATCGTATTGATCGAAAGGATAATACAAAGGAAGATTGATTTTTTCACGTAAATCGATGGTTTCCCAAAGACGCTTGCTCCAGATTACATCGGCTTCACGAACATATTCATAAGGAATTTTTTATTTATTAGTCCCGATGGTTGCGCACTCAGAAACAGTGTTGAATGCAGATAAAACACTATTACTAAGGCGCTATTCATAGGTCATTTATTTAGGTCATGTAAAAAATATTTATTTGATCTTGTATTTTAGAAACTCCAAACATCATGTTCGATCGTTCTGATTTCTTCTTTGATCTTATCGGCTTCGTATAATGCATCTACACCGGTTTTATAGGTTTCAACTTTACGATCATAGACATTACTTTCTTTGTAGATGGAGCATGAGAATCTTCTTTTCCAAAATAAATCATCGAAACTCATCCATTGCGCATCATTTTTTGAGTTGAAGCAATAGTAATTATTGAGTACGAATCGGCAGTGGGGAAAGTATAACCAGAATAATTCTTTTGTTCCAGTT
>CAIUKX010000411.1 GCA_903899795.1 uncultured Flavobacteriales bacterium | reverse complement strand
CAGCTGTCCGAAAACTGATTGTCCAAAATAGTAATTAGTTTTATTCATGTAATTTGGGTTGTGCAAAAGCTAATTACTAAAAAGCGGGAACTCCTTGATGGAACTCCCGCTTTTGAAATAGTTTTATCGGACACTAGTGAAAAAATATCTGGTATTAGTAATTGCTGTAATCCCTTCTCATTTATCCTGTTCTCGTTAAGTCTTATGTCTTTTATCTTGTAGTCTTAAGTCTTTTGTCTAATTTTGCATCTATGAAAACAAAGACATTGAGAAAAAACAAGGTAAATGTTATTACACTTGGTTGTTCCAAAAACACATTCGATTCTGAGGTATTAATGGCTCAATTGAGTGCTAATAAATTTGAGGTTGAACACGAGTCTACTTCAGATGATGCTGAAATCGTGATCATCAATACTTGTGGTTTTATTGATAATGCAAAACAAGAATCTATCGATACGATCCTTCAATATGTCGATGCAAAATCTGAAGGATTGGTTGACAAAGTATATGTTACCGGATGTCTATCTGAACGCTACCGGGAAGATCTTGAAACAGAATTTCCAGAAGTCGATGCTTTTTTCGGAACAAGAGAATTACCTCGATTATTAAAAACACTCAAAGCTGATTATAAACATGAATTGGTAGGTGAACGTCTACTCACTACACCGTCCCATTATGCTTATTTCAAAATAGCGGAAGGTTGTGATCGTCCTTGTTCTTTCTGTGCAATTCCTATTATGCGTGGAAAACATGTCTCCACTCCTATCGAAGAATTGGTTACAAGCGCCAAAAGTCTTGCTGCAAAAGGTGTCAAGGAATTAATGTTAATTGCGCAAGACCTTACCTATTACGGTCTGGACATCTACAAAAAAAGAAATCTTGCCGAACTCGTTGATCGCCTTTCGGAAATTGAAGGAATTGAATGGATTCGTTTGCATTATGCTTTTCCAGCAGGTTTCCCGATGGATGTTTTGGATGTAATGAGTACAAAAGCAAATGTTTGCAATTATCTGGACATACCGTTGCAACACGGATCGACAAAAATCTTACAGGCCATGCGCCGTGGAATCACACGAGAAAAAACGGAGGAATTGGTCAATCAAATTCGTGAAAAAGTTCCGGGAATTGCTATTCGGACTACGCTAATCGCAGGTTATCCGGGCGAAACTGAAGAAGATTTCAAAGAAATGTATGACTTTGTAGAAAGGATGCGATTTGACCGATTAGGAATTTTCACTTATTCTCACGAAGAAAATACACACGCACATAATTTCAAAGATGATGTGCCCGCAAAAGTGAAACAAAAACGAGCTGATAAAATCATGGAACTTCAATCCGGAATCAGTTATGATTTGAATCAGTCAAAAGTTGGAAAAGAATATAAAGTCCTTTTTGACAGAATTGAAGGAGATTATTTCATCGGAAGAACCGAATTTGATTCACCTGAAGTTGATAATGAGGTTTTGGTAAAAAAAGAAGATGAATATCTACGTATTGGTGATTTCTCCACAGTATTAATTACAAGTGCAGATCATTACGATTTATACGGTAAGATCGTTAAATAATTCGAGCCCAGCAGGAACCGTGACTGTTATTTTATAGTATCATTAAAAAAATTCAATTTATAAAATATTAAAATACAATGAGTTAAAATATTCATTGTATTTTTTTTGTCATTTTTTTTGAAATCGGACAACCCTTTCATTTTTGGATTTGTAACTAGGTCAAATAATTAAATCTCAATGTTATGAAAAAGAAAATGTTTTTGTTCGGCTATGTAGGAGTGCTTGTGGTAGCGGCTTCTTTACAATCTTGTAATCCAGATGTTGTTACGCCAAATGGAGGTGGAAGTACCGGTGGAACTCCAACTTGGACTGGTGATACAACAAACACTGGTGGAGGGTCTGGAGACAGTACAAATACCGGAGGTGGTAATGGTGGTACTAATCCAATGGATAGTACATACACTGGTGGTGGCGGAAATCCAATCGACTCTACAGGCTGGAATGGCGGTGGTAACTCTGGAGGAGGAAACCCAACTGATAGTACATCTACATCTACTGGAGGAGGTTCGACAGATTCAACGAATATAGGAGGATAACCTAATCTCTGATCTACTTTAAACAAAAATAAATCACGATAATATTTATTATAATAATTAGATTATAGTCAGTATATAATTGAAATAACACAT
>CAIUKX010000410.1 GCA_903899795.1 uncultured Flavobacteriales bacterium | reverse complement strand
TGATTATCAATAGATAAATAGATAGCTGACTTTCTTATTTCGTCGCCTTTTTTCCTGCTTTTGCTGATTATTCTTGCAGTTTTTTTGCATTGTTTAATTTGCGGACTGGACGGGACTTAAATTTTTATATATGTTTTAATGCTTTTTTACAGAAATGAATACCAGTCTGATTTATGATTAGATTGAGCTGTATGAATATGTTTGTTTTTATTCAAACTTACACACAAAAACCGCCACAAAAATGCCACAAGTTAAAAGTATGTATTTACAGCGAATTCAAACTGGCCGATAAAAATCTTCTTAAATGCAGAGATGTTATTCTGTTCATAAAAAAGAAGCATCGCTTTTTTGTATTTAGTCGAATCTACAGTCCTGAAAGAAATAGGACAATAATTTTTACTTATTAATATTGCGTTGCTGATTATTCTTGCCGTCCGTTTATTGCCATCATTAAAAGCCTGAATATAGGATAACAATACTAAAGCCAACAACGCTTTCGCAAAAACATTTTCTTCTGAGTTTATAAGATTGCAAGTATTTTCTAACGCTTCTCTTATTTGAAATTCATTTTCAAGAGGCTTATAGTTTGTTCCCGAAATACCCACTCTCCTTGTTCTAATATTTCTGTCTACGCCTAAGTCTTTGATGAGAATGCTATGAATGTCTTCAATAACAGACACTTTCAGCGGAGCAATATAGGAGGTGTTTTCGATAATAAAGTCCAGCGCATCTTTGTGGTTGAGTAGCATAACAGCCTCCTCCTTTGTTTTCCCTGCAGCTGTTTCCTTATCTTTCAAGAGCCTTTCTGTTTCTAAAAGAGAGTAAGTATTGCCTTCAATCTGTGAGGACTTCCAACTTAAATCTATCGCCAGGCGCTCCAGCTCTTTTTTATATTGACCTTCTGAAAGCCCTTTTATATTGTCGGTGTATTTTTGCTGAAGTTTATTGAGATGATCTGTTTCTTGGTCAGTAAAAATTGAAACATTATTATTCAGCAGAGTTGAGAAAATCTCGTTATTGAATCTTTCCTTGATAATACGATCATCTATCTCCTTGGTGAAGTATTCTTCAAGGTTAACGGGAATCAGTAATTCATAGGCAGGACTGATAGTGTATTTGGTTGCTTTCCCTTTACCGGAAGCAATTATCAGATTTTCAGTGATCAGGTTGGTCAATATCCTTTTAACTGTGGCATAGGCAAGGTCGGAGGCCGATCCATCATGGATTTCCTTTGAGGACTTTTCAGGGTTATCCCTGATGAATTTTAGTATCTCTTCATTTTTATCAACCAACAGTTTTTTCATAAATACATTTCTAGATCACAAATTTACATTATAAAGCTCATTTACATTGTTAATTGAGCTTTATTTATATGAAATTTGAGCCAAATAGTAATTAGGCTCAAAACAAAAGTATATAAAGCTAAAAATATAGCATTTTTGAGCCACAAGTTAGTAATGATTGAGCTCAAGCCGATATTGCCACTTAATCATATTAATGAATGCTTGATTTACTTGCAATCACAAAGACATAGGTAGCATCAAAAGGAAAGGAACACACTTCTCCATTTTCAGAGTGTAATAGTTGTAGCCAATGTGTATCTTCTTGTAGTATTCAGCCCGGTGTTTGGCATAATATTTCTCACTTTGAATTGACCATGCATTCTCTCCAATCTTTTCAGACAGAAACCATTTCTCTAATAATCTTCCCGCTCTACCGTTGCCATCCATAAAAGGATGTATCTTCTCAAACAGCAAGTGAATCATGGAAGCATAATAAAAGATTTCCTTGTAGGAAAGATCTCGGCTAATCAACTCCTTAATATCAGAAAACAACTTGGAAATTTCTTCCTTTACAAACTCAGGCTCAACAGCCATGTATTCCACCTTGCCTTTGCTGAATATCCCTACTTGCTGGTTTCTAAGCTTACCTCTTTGTGTTTTAAGACTGAGAATCGTTTTACTCAAAATCTTATGAGCTTCCAGAAAAGATTTCT
>CAIUKX010000409.1 GCA_903899795.1 uncultured Flavobacteriales bacterium | reverse complement strand
CTTTTTAAACCATGAACGATGTATCCTTTCTTTAATAAAAACTCACTTAAATACGCTCCATCTTGACCGGTAACCCCTGTAATTAATGCAATCTTCATTTTTGTAATTTGATTAGTATTTTTTTGATAAAATAAGATATTTACACGGCTTCGCAGGCCTCAGTCCCAAAATTGGTCTGAGAAAATCTTCCGTTGAGCGTACAAAAGTAGGATTTTAATTTTGATTTTGTATCATTAAGTAATAGATAAGTGATGAAGTTTAATGTGAAGGAGGTGAGTTGCTTTTTATTAGTAAATTTGTCTTGATATTTAATAAGTAAAATATTTTATTGATAACATGTTGGTTGAGTATAAGTGTTGATATTTAGTTATTTATATTGTAAAATCGAATAAACGGTTTAGTTAAATTTGAGGATCTGGGACATGAAGAAAATTATTTATTTGTCAAAAGAGAGAGGTGAAGCTAATCACGGATGGCTGCATGCAAAGCATACTTTTAGTTTCGCGAATTATCATGATCCTCAAAAAATGAATTTCGGTGCATTACGAGTATTAAATGATGATATCGTAGCCAAAGGAGCAGGATTTGCGACACATCCTCATAATAACATGGAAATCATTACTATTCCATTGAAGGGTGTGATTGCTCACAAAGACTCTATGGGGAATAGTTCTGTTATTTCTGCAGGTGAAATTCAAGTGATGAGTGCTGGTTCTGGAGTTACGCATAGTGAGTTCAATCCAAGTCATACCGAAGAGTTAAATCTGTTTCAAATCTGGATCTTTCCGAATCAACAGAACGTTGAACCACGTTATGATCAGTTCCTGATGGATGTTTCAAAAATGAAAAACAATTTTTTACAAGTTCTTTCTCCAAATAAGGACGATGATGGTACTTGGATTTATCAAGATGCATGGATACATATCTCAGAAATGGATCATTCAGTTGAGTTGATTTATAACATTAAGAAGAAGGGAAATGGTGTTTACTGTATGGTAATTGATGGAGAGATTGAAATTGAAGGCTCTTTCTTAAATTCTAAAGATGGAATTGGAATCAGTGAAGTTGAAAAACTAGTAATAAAGTCTATTCAAACTTCTAAAGTATTACTGATAGAGGTTCCGATGACTTATTAATAATTGATTTGCTAATTAATTTCAAACAATAATATCACCATTGGGTGAAATGTACTGATATTTTAGCAAAGTGTCGAAATTGCAGTCGATGATGTGTTTTGCTTGGTCGTTTGTTATTTCATTTTTCCATCCACCGATTTTTCCAGAACGAAAGAAAAGTTCAGATTTTTTTGGTTTTTCACTAAATTTTGTCTGATCTTCAATTTTTTGAATGGTGTCGAAAGAGGTCAAGCGAATAGCTTCCTCAATCATTTCGGATGAAGATTGAAGTTCAAGGTAATTCACAATTTTACTAAACGTTTCAAGTCCTTTGAGAAGCATGTCTTCGTAGCGAATAACGATCATATTATCTCTGTGAATATTCGTCCAAGTTTCTATATGCTGACTCCAAGTCCCCAAATGTTGAGATATTTGAGTATTTAATCCTGATTTTTTTGCTGCTAACTTATAGTTGTTATTGCATAACATTTTTGCGGATTGGTCAATGGTAATACCGCTATGATTTGCCATAGAAGCTACCATATCAAATGGATTTCGGATGATGTAAATTACTCCTCTGGTAATTTCAGGAGGAAATAATATTTCTCCTTCAAGAATACAGGAATCATGAACTTTACACAACAGGTATTCTTTCTGTGTAAAGGTATTGGCCCATTTGTGATACAGTTGACTTCGGTAGGGGAGAAAGTCTTTTTCAGGAATCTCAGCTGAATTTATCCCCAATGTAGAATCGATAATATATCGGGATGATATGATACCGTCTGTTTCAATATTGTTAATGTCCAATTCCTTTTTGGATAATAATGCTGATAAAAATAATCGAACCCAAGTATTTCCAGATTTTGGGTAAGATGCCAGCCAAATAGGTTTTACAGCTTTGTTAAGCATTTTGTGATAGATTTTTGATGAAATTGGCTATGAAATCTTTGATTTCAAGTTCTTTATTATTCGGGAATGTCTCTAAAGAAACAACGCCAGCTATGGAAATCAATTTCTGAAAAACTTCTTTTTGTTTTCCAAAAGTATTGATCATCCATGGTTTAAATGTGTTTTTGCGTAATGATTCAACTTTACCCAATCCTTTTAATTCTAATTTTATTTCATTGTTTTTACTATTTGTCAGTACATATATTTTTTTCAATTCGATTGGCTCAGGATAATATGAGTCTTCAATTGGAATCAAATATTTTTCCATATCGGAACGAATTTGTGTCAATTTTGAAACATCAAGTTTAAGTTTCTCTGCTGTATCTCTCCATATCTGGATTCTTGGAAAGCACGGCTGTACCATTACTTTCCCATTTTCAATAATAACATTACTGATATCGTCAGAGAGAATTTTAAATCCTTTTTGATAAAGTCCTGCCAATAATGTTGACTTACCATTTCCTGATAATCCCGAAATAAGAATTCCTTCACCCTTATAGACAAAAACTCCACCATGAAATGGAAGCAAATCTCTTTGGTAACTTAGCGCACCAAAAATATTCGTAAGAATATATTTCTCAACGTCAGTTTTGTTAGCATTTTTTTCAGCCTGAACAGTGATTTTTGAACCCTTTTCAACGAGATAGCGGCCAATGTTTTTTAACTTTAACAGATATTGTTCGTTGTTTGCTTCAATAAATGGAAAATCAACTTTATTATTATCTAGATGATCAGGAACTTCATCAAAAGAAACGATCACTTCAGGACTAGATTGACTCTTCATGAGTTCTGGAAAATAAATTGTGGAACTAATATTAATTCCTCCGACTTTATATGTGTAATTCACAGATTTTATTGTGTTAATAGTGATAATTGTTGCTCGATAAACTCCATACTTTTAAGTTTTTCTTTCTCAAGTGCTGAGCGACTGTACTCATACATTTGAATTTTTGATGCGATCGTAAATAATGCCTTATTACGATGACTAAAAATAGGTAAAGTTTGGCCAAGTTTTTTACGGTAAATATGTTTCGAAATTAGATTTATTTTTTTTGATCCATTTATCGTTTTTATTGTGTCCACTGTTTCTGTAAAAGCAGGGAAAATAATTAAACCAATGGGAATTTTTTCTATTTGATCCACTGGTTCAAGAGGGTAGGAGTATTTCGTTTTATAAGCTGGTATAGATAAAAAATCATTTTTTGAAGCACCGATTTCGATTAAATCAGACTCACTTAATTTAATTCGTGGAACTGATGGACAGGCAAAAATATTCGTATTATCATCAATTTCAAGATTAATCATGTCATCTGACAAAATGGGATGTCCTTTTCTGCTGAAATGCAAAGCTAAACTTGATTTTCCGGAACCTGAATCGCCGCAGAATAAGACGGCCTTATTGTTAATGACCACGCAAGCTGCATGAAGTGAAATTTTTCCTTGACTATTAGCAATTATCATTGATATAGAGCCCAAGATAACCATCCTTAAATACGACTCATCCGAGTGAGAAAAGGGGGTGTATTCAAGTGTATTTTGATTCCAAAATGAAATAAATCCTAGTTGCTTCGATGAAATACAAAGCAATTTTAACTCTTCATTAAAATAAGTATTCTTTTCAAAAGCCTCTTTGGGATTTTATCAGAAATCTTTTCAGTAACCCATATGCTTATTTGTTTTTCTTCGAGAGCAGGAACGAGTTCTGGGAAATACAAGTTTGTTTCGAAAATGAAGCCGGATAAGTAATATTTGTATTTTTTCTCCAAAGTAAATTGTGATAAGTCAAAAATAAGTCTTAAGAATTATATTGTTTCTTAATGATGAGCGATACAATTCGTTTTGTATAATAATAAAATAATAAATGTTGGTGTTTTATTTCGTAGTTTTTTAGCATGTAACTTTTTGATGGGAAACTAAAACTAAAAACAAATCTAAACTTATTTTGTAAGCCTTTTATTTGTTTGAATTTTAAAAAGTTGAATTTTAAGCTTTTTTCTGCTAAATGTTTTTCTATAGCCGTATGATTACAAGTGAGATAGTTGAAGAACAGATAATTACAATCGTATAAAGAAGTTCCCTTAAGATCGCTGATTACGTTTGAGTCAATTTGGGTTGAAAAGTAATCATTACATAG
>CAIUKX010000408.1 GCA_903899795.1 uncultured Flavobacteriales bacterium | reverse complement strand
TTTTATTTTTAAATGGTTTTTGACCAAATTTATATCCACCACCAAACGTAAGATATCCTGGAATATAATTGTTGATTGTAAATGGATTTTTCTCATAACCGGTCTTGATATAAATTGTCCACTTGTTGAAATTTATTCCAGAAATAAATCCGATTTTAAAAGCATCATAGGATGGACGATTGCAGTGATTATGTGCTTTATTGTCCACTTTATCCCGGTATTCTTGTGAATATTTGGTGTATCGAAAAGCAATCATTTCGTATTTTAAATCCAAAGCCACATAGAATCGTTTGTGATAATAGCCGGGGTTTAAATTAAATTCAGCCGTGAAATCCAAAAACTTAAACAGATCATTTTTTCGCGCTATAGAAGCTGAAGCAAAGGTAAACGGAAGCCGGAAATTTCCTTTTTGAACAAGATCAACTTGAAAGCCTTTTTTTAGAATATGTTTGGTGAAAAAATGATTGTTGACAGGAAATGAAACATCTAGTATTCCAATTATTTCTCGATGAATCAATTTGAAATATTCTCTTCGAGCGATTCCGAAAGTGGTATTACTGAAAGATCCTGTATAACTGATGCTTGACTGGAAAATATTTCGATAACTCCCCATATCAGTAAGCACCTGAGATTTTGATCTCAAAGAAATAAGAAGGACGAAAAGAAGAATAAAGTATTTCATAGTTCAAAATTTACCGCAGACAAATAAAAGAATAGGGAAGAGTCTTCCGACAAATTTTATTGTAGGGTATTCATTTCTAGTTTTTAGCGTTTTAAATATATGCAAAAAAGAAATACGGACCAACATTTTCTGATAGTTTATTAGCAATAAGCCTGATCCACCTTTTACACAGGACAATTATTCTCTATTTTTATCAGAGTTAAAAATGAGTAAAATGAGAGTATATCAAAGTATTGCTGCGAAAACAACATTGAAAGTCCCTGAAAATTGGCGTCAAATTCAAACCATAGATATGCACACTGGGGGAGAACCCTTACGGGTTATTTTGAATGGATTTCCGAAACTTGTGGGAACGAATGTTTTAGAGTACCGAAGATATGTTAAAGAAAATTACGATTTCCTACGTACAGCCTTAATGTTTGAGCCGCGTGGACATGCGGATATGTACGGATGTCTTTTGCTTCCACCTAATGATGATGAAGGAGATTTTGGAATTTTATTTCTACACAACGAAGGGTATAGCACGATGTGTGGTCACGCCATTATTGCGATTTCTACTTTGGCAGTTCATATGGAATGGATTCAAGTGAAAGATGGTGATAACCGATTGATGATTGATGCTCCCTGTGGACGAATTACCTCTTTTGTCAATATTCATCAAGGGAAAATAACAGGAGTTCGCTTTCATTGTGTCCCTTCCTTTGTAGTGGCTCTAGATCGAAAAATTTGGGTAGAAGGATTGGGAGAAGTTACTTATGATATTGCTTATGGAGGCGCGTTTTATGCTTATGTCGATCTAAAGAAAAACAACTTTGATTTTGATCTGTGCGCTGAAAATTATCGGACTATTATTCAAAAAGGAATGGATATCAAACGAGCGGTGATGAATCAAGATAAAGATATCGAACATCCTTTCGAGCACGACCTCAGTTTTCTTTACGGGACAATTTTTATCGATGAGTCCAAACATGTAGGAATTGATAGTCGTAATGTTTGTGTTTTTGCCGAAGGAGAAGTCGACCGGTCACCTACAGGTTCTGGTGTCTCAGGAAGAATGGCCTTGCATTATGCCCGAAAAGAAGTTGCTTTGGGGCAAAAATTGAAGATCGAAAGTATAACTGATGCTGTTTTTGTGGGATCTGTAGTCGAAGAGTTGGACTACGGAATCTTTAAAGCAATTATTCCTCAAGTTGAAGGAACAGCCCATATTACAGGAATGAACACTTTTGTGATTGATCCAGAAGATCCTATGAAAGATGGATTTATTTTTCGGTAATTTTTCGAGTGCGATTGAACAATTGTTGATTCGGTATCTTTGAAGAGTTAGAATCTGTGTTAGATATTCAAAAAGATGAGAGTGTGAATGATGAAAAAACAGGTGAGAAATCGTAGCTTTCGCTCTGTTTCTCACTCTGTTTTTGTGATCCCGTTTGGAATAAAGCTTTAAATTTTTACAGAATTTTAGATGTTTTATATTATTGTTTTTCAATATTTTAATAGTGTTTAATGGTTTGGTGCTATATATTCATATATAATGAAATATAAAGGAAAAACTCCAAGATTCTGCACCTTTTTGACACCCGACTGTAATATTTAAGATTTATGTTTGTTATACAAATATAAA
>CAIUKX010000407.1 GCA_903899795.1 uncultured Flavobacteriales bacterium | reverse complement strand
GGTCATCTACACCAATGACACCATTGTCCGAATTGAAAATGAAACGGGATCACTGGGAAGGCAAGTGGTGATCAAACACACAACCCTTAACAAATCCATATTAATGCTTCAAAGCGGGAGTAAAAAATATGCGATTCAAACCGATTTATCAAAGGAAAAAACGGATAAAGACTCTACCAAAAACAATTACACCTACAAGAAGAAATTCGGGAAAAGAAAAATTCTAAACCTGAAAGCAAACCGAATGCAAGTAAGCCTAACAGACGCAAAGAAATCGTTTGAAATCTTGTATCTAAAACACCTATCACCCAAATACGTGGATGCATACAAAGATATGCCTGGGCTACCAGTTCGTTATTATCTCAATACTGCTGACGGTGTTTTTGTCTACACCTTAATTTCGATGGAAAAAAAACAAGTCAACCGAGATTTATTCGGAATTCCTTCCGATTACAAAAGAGTCAGCTTCGATCAATTCCTGGAAGAGATGCTCACTCCTGATAAATAATAAATTTCAGGTAAAAAAGTCGTTTTATTGATTCCTAAAAGGGATTAACAATAATTAGTAACATAGACCTGTTTATACTATCCTAAACAGCTCCAATTCCTTAAGCCTTTTCTTGGTTAACTTCGTGAGATATTTTGCAAAATATGGCACAAGAAAACGAATATATTAAGAAGGAATCTAAGAGTGATGAGGTTACCGAAAAAGCTGCTCCAAAGAAGGAGAAAAAAGCAGCACCGGTCATCAAAAACCCTCTAAAAGATTTATCCGGACGTTTCGACAAAAAGAAAGTAAAAAGTATCCTCGGAGCTACTTTAGTGCTTCTTTCCTTTTACTTTTTCTTAGCCTGCCTTTCCTATATCTTCACTTGGACTTACGATCAAGACCGTGTTCTGAATAAATCTTTGTGGACTTTTTTATTTGAAGACAACGACCAACCTGTAGAAAACTGGCTGGGAAAATTTGGCGCTTGGTCATCACACTTGTTCATGTACCGGTGGTTTGGACTTTCTTCTTTTGGGTTCTGTGTATTAATGTTTGTTACCGGTGTTAGAATCCTACTGAATGTCATCTTGATTCCCATTAAAAAAATGTATGCCGTCACACTTATAATGATGGTTTGGTCATCCCTATTTCTAGGTTTTTTCGCTTCCAAAGTCAATTACCTTGGAGGTTCTTTTGGCTATCACATTAACAATTGGCTCAAATTATCATTGGGTGGATTCGGAGCTTTTGCTTTAATTTTGGTTTTTCTCTACGTCGCTTTGGTAATTTTATTCAACCCAAATTTCAAACAATTGTATGATCGCCTTTTCAGTAAAGAAGAGATGGATGAAGGTCAGGATAAGGCTCTGGCCAATTCTGTTCGTCCTGACTTTGATGATTTACGCGTTGTCAACACAATTAAAGACAATGAAATTCGAAAAGAAGAAATTGCAAAACCAGTGTTGTTTGACGATGAGGAAGAAGAAATGGAGGATGAAGATGATTTTGATGGATCAGAACTGCATATCCTTGTAAAAAAACCAGACCCTGTTCCTCCATCGAAAGAATTGGAGCTTGAAAACGATTTTGAAATTGAGATGCCCGAAGATAATTTATCCGAACCGCCAATTGGTGAAAACACGGATTTCGTTGTTGAAGCAGCAGTAGAAGATGAACTGCTCAGCGATGATGAACTGGATGATCACCGGACAGAATCTGGAGATTACGACCCAACATTGGATTTGGCAAGTTACGTTCTCCCTCCTATTGACCTATTGAAGGATTATGGGAAAAGTGGAATCAATATCAATAAACAAGAATTGGAAGACAACAAGAACAAGATTGTTGAAACGCTTTCTCATTATAAAATTGATATTGCAAAAATCAAAGCCACTGTCGGTCCAACTGTTACACTTTACGAGATTATTCCGGCTCCTGGTGTTCGAATCTCTAAAATTAAAAATCTGGAGGATGACATTGCTCTAAGTTTAAGTGCGCTTGGAATTCGAATCATTGCCCCAATCCCAGGGAAAGGTACGATCGGTATTGAAGTTCCGAACAGTTCACCTGAAATGGTTCCAATGCGAGCGTTGATAGCGTCTGAAAAATTCCAAAACTCTGACTACGAACTTCCGGTTGTAATTGGAAAAACGATTACCAACGAAACCTATATGTTTGACCTGACAAAAATGCCTCACTTATTGGTAGCAGGAGCAACAGGTCAAGGTAAATCTGTCGGATTGAATGCTATTTTGGTTTCAATCCTTTATAAAAAACACCCTGCTCAGGTAAAATTCGTTTTAGTCGATCCTAAAAAAGTCGAATTAACCTTATTCAATAGAATCGAACGCCATTTCCTCGCTAAACTTCCTGGAGAAGGAGACGCCATTATTACCGATACATCCAAGGTGGTCAATACAATGAATTCGCTGTGTATTGAAATGGATGATCGCTACGAATTATTGAAACAAGCACAGGTAAGAACCATCAAGGAATATAACGCAAAATTCATTGCCCGTAAACTTAATCCTGAAAAAGGTCACCGATACATGCCTTATATTGTGGTGTTAATTGATGAGTTTGCCGACTTGATCATGACAGCAGGAAAAGAAATCGAACATCCAATTGCACGTATCGCACAGCTTGCCCGAGCAGTCGGAATTCACCTCATCGTAGCCACACAAAGACCATCTGTGAACGTTATTACAGGTATGATCAAAGCTAATTTCCCAGCACGTATCGCGTTCAGGGTATTATCAAAAATTGACTCCCGAACCATTCTCGATGGATCAGGTGCAGATCAATTAATCGGACGAGGTGACATGCTGATCATGAACGGTTCAGAATTAATCCGTATCCAATGTGGATTTGTTGACACACCTGAAGTAGAAGCCATATGCGCTTTCATTGGGGATCAAAGAGCATATCCTGAAGCACTTATTCTACCAGAATATGTAGGTGAAGGAGGTGAAAGCGAAAAAGATTTTGACACTGATGAATTGGACCCAATGTTTGCAGATGCAGCAAGAATCGTTGTTCTTCATCAACAAGGATCAGCCAGTTTATTACAACGAAAATTAAAACTAGGTTATAACCGTGCCGGTAGAATTGTCGATCAATTAGAAGGTTTCGGAATCATCGGACCATTTCAAGGTAGTAAAGCGAGAGAGGTGTTGTATGCCGATATTCCGATACTGGATGAATTCTTGGCAACCAAAAATATTTTTTGACCCGTGTGCTTGTAGATGTACTGCATGCCCCGTATCTACAATCACACCCCCTGCCATTTTGTCCTAATTTTGAGCTTGGTACATCCTTTGAAGAATTTATTCGTACATTTAAAAAAAATAAAAACAAATGAAAAGATCGTATATTATTTTAGGTTCGATTGCTCTTCTAGTAATCATTTTGTTCATGACGTACAGATCGTCGTACAACAAAGCTATCACTTATCAAGAAACTGTTGATCAGGCATGGGGTGATGTAGGTGCAGCTTATCAACGAAGAGCTGATTTAGTTCCTCAATTGGTAGCCACTGTTAAAGGAGCTGCTGCGAATGAAAAAAGCATTTTGGTTCAGGTAACACAGGCTAGAGCAGGAATTGTTGAAGCTAAAAACCCTGGGGATTTAGATAAAGTTGGAAAACAAATCAATTCAGCGATCAATCTTGCTTTTGAGGCGTATCCACAAATCAGAGCTACAGAAAACTTCGGAATGCTTCAATCACAATTGGAAGGTACAGAAAATAGAATCAACAAAGCTCGTTCCGATTACAACGAATCGATTAAAGAATACAATTCTCACATCAGAGGATTTTTGAATAGTATGTTCTTGAACAGTGCAACATTCCCGAAAAAAGAACCTTTTGCTGCGGCTCAAGGATCAGAAGTTGCTCCAACTGTTGACTTTAGTAAATAATTAAATTCATTACAGCGGTTTCAAACGGAACCGCTGTTTTTTTTGACTACAATGGATATCAAAACTTTTTTCACAGATCTTCAGCAAAAATCGATTCAATTAGCGATCGAAAATGCTGAACTCAATACGTCAGGGGAAATTAGAGTGCATCTTGACTCTAAATGCAAAGGTGATCCTATAAAAACAGCTATTCGAATTTTCGAAAAACTGAAAATGCACCAAACGGAATTGAGAAATGGAGTTCTATTTTACCTTGCAGTAGAAGATAAAAAGTTTGCAATCATTGGTGACAAAGGAATCAATGACGCGGTACCTACAGATTTTTGGGATACAATCCGTAACACGATGACTCATGAATTCAAAAAAGAAGAATTCACTGTTGGACTTTGTCAGGGAATTGAAATGGCTGGAAACAAATTGAAAACACACTTTCCTCATCAATCCAACGATATCAATGAGTTAACAAATGATCTTTCTTTTGAAGAATAAGAAATCTCAACGATAAACAATTTCATTAATTCAAAGTAAATGTTCCGTAATTATTTCACATTCGTTTTATTCATTGCAATTTCAATCTTTCCATTTTTTGGTCAAGAAAAAGGAATTCCTGCTAAAACAAATAAATTGGTTAATAATTTTTCAACCGAATTTCCTGATTTTTTAAGTTCTAGTGAGCAAGAAGAACTGGAAACTAAATTGGAAAAATTTGCAGAAGAAACTTCTAATCAAATTGTCATTGTAATCGTTGACGATTTAGATGGGTATGAACCATGGGACTATGCAGCAAGACTTGGCGATAGCTGGGGAATAGGTCATGAAAAAGAAGACAACGGTATTGTTATCTTAATCAAACCAAGTGGAGGCCCGGGTGATCGAAAGTATTTTATTGCTCCAGGACGAGGATTAGAAGGTGCTATTCCCGATGCCACCTGTCGTCTTATTGAAGACAATGAACTTGTTCCAAACCTTAAAAACGGTGACTATTACCAAGCTTTGGATCAAACAACGAATGTATTGATGTCACTTGCAAAAGGTGAATTTAATTCCGATAAATACAACAAAGACCATCAAAATAATGGGTCGATGCTGAAAGTAATTATTATTGTAATCATCATTATCATCTTCTTCATTATCCGATTCAGAGGTGGCGGAGGAAGAGGTGGATTCACTATGGGATCTGGAGGAATGTTCTTCGGAGGATTTGGTGGAGGTGGCTTTGGCGGAGGTTCTTCCGGTGGAGGTGGTGGCTTTGGAGGCTTCGGAGGCGGTAGTTTCGGAGGCGGCGGATCCGGTGGAAGCTGGTAATAACAATGCTGAGTTTTGAATGTTTAATTTTGAATTGAACGTTAGACTTAGTGAAAATTAATATAGTACATCGGAATTAATTTT
>CAIUKX010000406.1 GCA_903899795.1 uncultured Flavobacteriales bacterium | reverse complement strand
CATGAAACAATTCATCTAAAAACTGCTTTTTATTACCTTTTAAGAATTTTTTCAGTTGCTCTTTGATAAATGTTTTGTCTAAGTGTTTAATCGTGCTTTTTTGATTATGGTTTTGAACAGCGATCAAAAACTCATTAACAAACTTGAGGCGTTTCTCCTCTGTAACTTCCTGAGCAATAATTGTATACGAGGTAATTCCAAAAAATAAAACAAGTAGCAGTTTCATCTGATCATTTTTTTGTAAAAATACACTTTTATCTGTTTGAATCTGTACTTTTGTTTACATGAATATCTTTCTAACATTTGACTATGAATTGTTTTTTGGTTCCGAAACTGGATCAGTAGAAAAATGTTTGATTGAACCGACAAATGCCTTACTAGTTTTAGCCAAAAGATATAGTATTCCAATGACATTTTTTGTGGATGTTGGATATTTGATCCGGCTGGAGACAGAAAGTGAAAAACATCGCCAGCTAAAGTCAGATTTAGCGAAAGTGAAAAATCAAATCACAGAAATAATTGAATCGGGTTGTGATATTCAGTTGCACATTCATCCACATTGGGAAAGATCCTATTTCAACGGTCAAAAGTGGATCATTGATATGAATGGACACTATAAATTGTCCGATTTTGAAGTTGAAGAAATGATTCATATCGTTTCATTTTATAAAACATATCTGGAAGAACTGACTCAAAAAAGTGTTCATACGTTCCGGGCAGGAGGGTGGTGTATTCAGCCGTTTGACAGGCTTAAAGAAATTTTCAAAGAAATTGGAATTCGTTACGATACAAGTGTTTTCGCCGGAGGTTATTTCGAATCAAAAGATTATTTTTTCGATTTCAGGACAGCGCCCCGAAAATCCGTTTATCGATTTGAAGAAGATGTTTGTTTAGAAAAAGCTAACGGTTTTTTTACCGAATATCCTATTTCATCCTATAAATATTCACCTTTATTTTATTGGAGATTATATACCTTGGGACGTTTGTTTCCTGAACAACACAAAATGATTGGAGATGGACAGTTTTTGGCGCAGCCGGGAAGAAAAAAATCGGTATTAACCAACTTCACTTGGAACCATGTTAGTTCAGACGGATATTACGCTTCGAAACTTCAACAAAGTCTACAAAATTGGAAGAATGATAAGCATGAAAATATGGTTGTCATTGGTCATCCAAAAGGAAACACAAAATTTTCTGTAGCAAAGCTGGAACGTTTCATTCATCGAAATTACCTTGAAAATTCTTTCCGCTCTTTTCAGGAATTACATTGAAACACTTACTTTTTTAGAAATTTAGGCAGTTACTAATCACCAAAGAAAAGATAATTCCCTACATTTGTTTATGCTTTTACCAAAAACAAGTACTCCGCGTTGGATGATCATTTTTATTGACTTGATGCTTTCTTTGTTAGGTCTGTTTTTTGCTTATCTTATCCGTTTTGATTTAAAGGCTGATGCTACACTGATTCAGCAGGAATGGGCTATATTATCAAAATCTATTTTACTTTTTTTTCTTGTAAAATTTGTTGTTTTTTATCTTTTTAAGATTCACAAAGGATTAATTCGGCATACTTCTACTGAAGATTTGAGAAGAATCTTTTTTGCTTCTGCAGTTTGCTCAGTTTCATTTGTTATACTAGGAATCATTCGACATAAATTCCTCGATGGATACTATTTGTTTCCAATGTCAGTGCTTTTGATTGAATTTTTAGCAACATTTTTCATGATGATCGGGTTACGGTTTGGAGTCAAATTATTGTATTTGGAGTCGATTAAACCCAAAAACACTTCGGAAAGAATAGTCATATATGGAGCTGGTGTTTCGGGCTTGATTACTCAGCGAACGATTGAAAAAGACACACGAATTTCATACGAAATTGTTGGTTTTATTGACGATAATAAGAAGATGGATGGCACTCGATTACAAGGAGTTAAGGTGTATCATACCTCAAGATTGGAGAAATTGATCAAAGAGGAAGGAATTACTCAGTTGATTGTTGCTATTCAAAATCCGAACGAAAATAATCGAAAAAGTGTTGTTGAAATTTGTTTAAATAACAAAGTTTCAGTCAATAAAGTACCTAATCCGAAAAGTTGGGTGAACGGTGAATTTTCGACAAAACAAATTGGGAAAGTCCGGATTGAAGATTTATTGGGCAGAAAACCAATTGTTTTGGATGAGCAGAAAATTTCAAACGAGTTGAAAGACAAGGTAATATTGGTAACCGGCGCGGCTGGATCAATTGGTAGTGGGATGGTGTTTCAAATTGCAAAATATGAACCTAAGTTACTCATTTTATTGGATCAAGCGGAATCTCCAATGTATGATATTCAAAATCAATTGATATATCAGCATCCAAATTTGTCATTTGAAGTTGTGATCGGTGATATTCGGAATTTTGAAAGAATGCAACGGTTGTTTGATTATTTCAGACCGCAATACGTCTTCCATGCAGCAGCATACAAACACGTTCCTTTGATGGAAAGTAATCCTTCAGAAGCTATTTTGACGAATGTCAACGGGACCAAAAATTTGGTGGATCTTTCGAATCAGTTCAATGTGGAAAAATTTGTGATGATTTCGACAGATAAGGCTGTTAATCCTACGAATGTGATGGGAGCCTCCAAACGGATTGCTGAAATTTATGCTCAATTTGCGAATACGGCTCACAAAACAAAATTTGTAACCACTCGCTTTGGAAACGTTTTAGGTTCGAACGGATCAGTGATTCCCTTATTTCAGCGTCAAATAGAACAAGGCGGCCCTATTACGCTGACAGATGAACGGATTACCCGTTTTTTTATGACTATTCCGGAAGCTTGCCAGCTGGTTTTAGAAGCCGGAGCTATGGGAGAAGGAGGTGAGATATTTGTTTTTGATATGGGAGAATCTGTTAAAATTATCGATCTCGCTAAAAAAATGATTCAGTTGAGCGGTTTGGAAATAGGTAAAGATATCGAGATAAAAATTACAGGACTTCGTCCCGGTGAGAAATTATATGAGGAATTGTTAGCTAAGGAAGAAAATACGTTGCCAACACACCATCCTCAAATTTTGAAAGCTAAAGTTCGATCCGAAGAAGCTGAAACAATTAAAAAAATTCAAGAATTAATCGGGTTGTTCGAAAATCAGCAAAACGAAAGTATTGTTGCTAAAATGAAAGAAATCGTGCCGGAGTATATCAGTAATAATTCAGAATTTGAATCCCTTGATAAAAAATGAGTAGACCAGTAAAAATTCAAGTTCGATTTGCAGATTTGGATGTCCTCGGACATGTCAATAATGCAGTTTATCTCAGCTATTTCGAAATGGCGAGAGTACTTTATTTTACGCCAATGATGGGTGTTGAATGGGATTGGCAAAAGTTTGGTGTTCTCTTGAAAAAGAACGAAATTGAATATCATATTCCAGTTCTTTTGCACGATCAACCTGAAATTAGTATTCATGTTTTGAATATTGGTACAAAAAGTTTTACTTTAGGATATGAATTGAAAGTGAAAGACAGAGTTTGTACAACCGGTTCATCCATTATGGTTTGTTATGATTCAATTGAAAACAAAACAATTGAACTTCCAAATGAGATGAGAAAAGCATTGGAAGAATTAAAAAAAGAGTACTAAATTTAAGTATAAAAAAGATGAATATGGCCAAATTTACTACGATCATTTTATTGTTTTTAAGTCTTGCCAACCAGTCTTTTGGACAAGGGTTTGACAAGTCGAAGAAAAATTGCTGGGAGCCCTCCGAGATCCGCAGAAAAAACATCAAATATGCCGAATGGGAATGTGGTAAAAGAGCTGGTACGGTTGATTGTAATGAGAAACTGACTTTTGATGAGGATCACAATACATTTTTGGCTGGAATTGATGGAACACCTTACAATGGAAAATGTGAAACGTGTCATAACAATGGGCTTCTGGAAAGAACAATCACATTTGTTAATGGTAAGGAAGATGGGATTGATACAACCACTTATATGACTGGATGTACTCAGGTAATTCGATCGCATATACAAGGCGTACGAAATGGGACATGGACCTACTATTATGACTCTACACAACAAATGGCTTGGGAAATGAATTACTACTTGGGAGTTCAGCATGGAAGAAGTATTTTCTTTACAAAAAGAGGAGACACCACATTATGGGAAAATTATAAGAATGGAAATTTACATGGAACTCAATATACCTTTCACCCATATATGCATTCTAAAATTCAAAAAGTCATCAATTACAAAGATGGATTTTTAGATGGTTCATATAAAGTTTATAACGAGAAAGGAGTATTGATTCAGGATTTGAATTACAAGATGGGTAAGAAGGATGGAGAATTTAAGTTCTTCTATGATGACGGTGTTTTGTTGAGAACGGAACATTGGAAACTGGATGTGAAAGACGGCGAATTTAAAACCTTCTATTACGAGGGACAAGTACAAGATCATGAGACCTATAAAATGGGGATTCTAGTCGGAACGGCAGAAGAATTTTATCCGGATCAAAAAATTAAGCATAAGACTGTATATGCTAAGAAAAAAGGAATTATCGAGGAAGAATATAAGTACGATGAGCACGGCAGGGAAACCTATTCTTTTGGAGCCACTGAATCGGATGGAACGGAAGATGATACAATGAGCGGACAGAGTAAGTCCAAAAAGAAAAAGAAAAAAAAGAAGAAGAAAAAAGCTAAAAAAGAATAGATCATAAATTGTGAAATTACGGTTGATTATAGTCAACCGTTTTTTTTATATTAAATTTCAATTCAGTAGACCAGATGTTAAATTATTCTTAAAGCGTAAAGCATGCGAATAATTTTTCCATTTTTGGCTTGGTGATTGTATTTCAACCTATAAATCAGAGATTATGAAAACGTTTTTTTTCTTCCTGACAATGATGACGATGTCATTTTCAGCAAAAAGTGCCGAGTTATTTATTCGGGTAGCCAAACAAGGATCTTTTACAGCCGTTGTGTACAATCAGACACAATCAAATCCACTGAACATTTTCCGATTCTTCGATCTACCAGGTGGACAAACGAATGTTCAAATTATTGATCAGCAGACTGGTAATTTTATTTATAATTCATCTGTTTATCTCAACTATAATCAAAGTGTGACTGCTGAGCTAGAGATTAGTGGAACTTTCAAAATCCTTCAAACGTTGGTAGTTAATCCTGTTAATTGGTATACGTCAGTTTATTCAACTGCTAATGGGATGCCTGTAGGAGGAGGAACAGGATTCGGAATGTTTCCAAATCAAAATATGACGACAACACCGAACGGTTATGTTCAATTTATGAATGCCCTCGACAAAGAGAGTTTCGATTCTAGAAAAGTAATTAACGCCAAAAATTACATTGACAATAATCCATTGACAGCTCAGCAAATTGCTGATATTTCTAGGAAATTCAGTTTTGATTCTAATCGCTTGGATTGGACAGAATATGCTTACACAAAGTGCACAGACAAAGCCAATTATTTTGTTTTGAAAGACACATTTGAGTTTACTTCGAATTACTACGAATTGGAAAATTACATGAAGACACATTAATTTTTTGAAGAGTTATTCCGTACGTTGAGATTTATTTTTACTTTTGAAAAAAAAAACGAGTTATGTCAGACAATTTCTTTGAAGGTTCAACAGCAGCAATCGGAACATTATATACAATTATCATTTTTGGTATCCTTGCTTCTATTTTGATTTGGGGTTGATTCGCTGTGCGTTTACTGCGTGGTCTCCATTGAAAAATCAATACAAAATTCATCCTGTTCGGTTTCGGACAGGATTTTTTTGTTTCGATAAGTACTCATCCAAAATCAATACTTACCTTTATGAAAATAATAATTGAAGAAGTAGAACATGCCGTTTAACTCCATTTTTGCCTGGATAATCAAGAAACGAATTCATCAGATTGATTTGTTTCGGAAATATCCTTTGGAGGTACAGCACGAAATGCTGGATAAATTATTAAAAACCGCTGCAGATACCACTTGGGGAAAAACTTACAATTATGCTGCAATCGAAACCTATCAGCAATACCGTTCCACTGTTCCTTTACAAGAATACGAAGATGTGAAACCGTGGGTTGATCGTTTGATGAATAACGAACAAAATCTCTTATGGCCGACTGAAACCAAGTGGTTTGCCAAGTCTTCCGGTACAACATCTGAACGAAGCAAATTGATTCCTGTAACGAAAGAAGCCTTGGAGGAATGTCACCAAAAAGGAGGGAAGGACTTACTGGCTTTATACTACGACAATCATCCGAACGGTAAATTGTACAAAGGAAAACATTTGGTGATCGGTGGAAGTGCTCAAACCAATCCTTTGTCGGACGATTCATATTTTGGAGATTTGTCGGCTATTATCATGAAAACATTGCCGTGGTGGGCAGAAATCAAACGCACTCCTGCGAAGGAGATTGCGCTTATGAGTGAGTGGGAGGAAAAGATCGAAAAAATGGCTAGAAGTACCATGCAGGAAGATGTTTGTATTCTTGTGGGAGTTCCAAGTTGGACAATGGTTTTGGCGAATAAAATATTGGAGATTACAGGTAAGAAAAACCTGAAAGAAGTTTGGCCGAATCTAGAGCTTTTCATGCACGGTGGTGTGAATTTTGAACCGTATCGAAAGGAATTCAGCAAGTTAATTCCAGATGGAACCATGAATTATGTTGAATCTTATAATGCTTCGGAAGGTTTTTTTGGAATTCAGGACAAACAAGATCTCAAAGAACTATTATTGATGCTGGATTATGGGATTTTCTATGAGTTCATTCCGATGGATCAATACGATGGAATCAAATCTCAAAAGGTAGTTGACCTTTTCGAAGTGGAACTTGGAAAAAACTATGCATTGGTGATATCTACCAATGCGGGTTTGTGGAGGTACATTATAGGTGATACGATCAAATTTACATCGAAAGAACCTTATCGATTCGTCATAACTGGACGTACAAAAAGTTTTATCAATGCTTTCGGAGAAGAATTGATCGTGGACAATGCTGAAAAAGCAATTGCAGAGGCTTGTCTCAAGACAAATTCCCAAATCAGAGATTATACCGCTTGTCCTGTATATATGGAGGGTGGAGAAAGAGGAAAACACGAATGGCTGATCGAATTTGTCAATCCTCCCAATGATATGGAACGTTTTGGTTTGGTTTTGGATGAAGCATTGAGAAATGTCAATTCCGATTACGATGCAAAGCGAACCAATAATATGGTGCTGGACTATTTGAAAATACAAGTGTTGGAAAGCGGAACATTTGACAAATGGTTGAAATCCAAAGGTAAGCTGGGTGGACAAAACAAAATTCCCCGCTTATCGAATTCGAGAGAATATTTGGAAGAAATTCTTCAATTTACCAAGAGCAATACTAACACGATTAACTCATGAAAGTAAAATTATCAATAGTAGTTTTCTTTCTTTCTTTGGTACAATATACGTATTCTCAGAAAGTGACTCATTGGGTTGAAAAGGGTTCTTTCGCGATCGATTCGGTTGATATTTGGTCGGCTGATGTATTGGGAAATACTTATATAACGAAGAAGGAAGTAATTCACAAATACGATTCGATCGGTAAGTTGAAATTTTCTCAAAGTCAAAAATCAATTGGTAGACTTTCATCCTTAGAACCTATCAATACCATGAAATTGGTTGTGTTTTCGGAAGAACAACAGATTTTCTGTTTTTTGGATAATACCTTGACACCCTATGAATCGTGTGTTGATTTAATCGATTTTGATATCACCAATGCTACTAAAGTTGCAGTATCATCGCAACCGGATAAATACTGGGTATACGATCAGTTGAATTCTAGGCTTCATTTGCTTTCTTTAGCAGAAACGGATCAGGCTCAGGAGGTAGAAAATTTGAGGGGGTTACTGAATTCAATCTCAATTACTTTCATTGTTGAGCAAAACAATTTGCTATACTTGGTAGATCCTGTTCAGGGAATTTATGTTTTGGACATGTATGGATCGCTTGTGAATACAATTAAAAGATCGAATGTGAAAGGGCTCTATGCCGATACTGAAAATTTGTATTTGCTCGAGAATGACAAAATTTCGATTATCAACTTGAATACGAATGAAGAGCACAAAGTTGATTGTCCTGTTAGCAGTATTTTAGAGTTTCGGAAAAGCGGATCTATCTTTTATTTCAGGACAACTACCCAGATAAAAAAATACATGCTTCTTTTCGATGAATAAACTTGTAAGGTTCTTCAATTTTTGTAATTTAGTGTCCCCGTTTGCATGATGCATTCAGGTCGCCAAAAATAGAGAGTATGCATATTGCTTTAGCAGGAAACATTGGTTCAGGTAAAACAACGCTAACAAATTTATTAGCAAAACATTATGGTTGGGATACGCATCTTGAAGATGTGGAACAAAATCCGTATTTGAATGACTTTTACGAAGACATGCAAAGATGGTCCTTTAACCTTCAAATTTATTATTTGAATAGTCGTTTTACGCAAATTCAAGAGATCAAAGAAACAGAAAGAAGCGTTATTCAGGATCGTACGATTTACGAAGATGCTTTTATTTTTGCACCCAATTTGCATTCAATGGGATTGATGACAACGAGAGATTTTGAAAATTATTTTTCCCTGTTCAATCTCATGGATTCTTTTGTTTCTGCTCCGGATTTGTTGATATACTTGAGAGCTAGTGTTCCGACATTGGTAAATCAAATTCAGCAAAGAGGTCGTGATTATGAAGAAAGTATTCGTTTGGATTATTTGAAACGTTTGAATGAGCGATATGAAGCTTGGATTTCAACCTATGATAAAGGTAAATTATTGATCATTGATGTGGATAATAACCGTTTCCCTGAAAGTCAGGAAGATTTGGGGAAAATTATCAATTCGATAGACGCTGAAATCAACGGATTATTTTAATTAGAAATAAAGTTTTGTGATGAGTTTCTACTCTCACTCTTATACTCAAAATCGTCATAGATGATAGTTGTTACAGGTGCTGCCGGGTTCATTGGCAGTTGTTTGGTAAGTCGGTTAAATCAAGCTGGATATGAGAATATTGTGGCGGTTGATGACTTTTCTAAAACTGAGAAATCTCCCAATTTGAAAGGAAAAACGTTGATTTCAAAAGTAGGTAGAAAGGATTTTATTCCTTGGTTGAAAGACTATGGTAATGAAGTTGAATTTATTTTTCACTTGGGGGCAAGAACCGATACAACTGAATTTAACAAAGCCATTTTTGATGAATTGAATTACAACTATTCGATTGATGTTTGGAATCTATGTGTTCAATTTTCAATTCCACTGGTGTATGCAAGTTCAGGAGCGACCTACGGATTGGGAGAATTGGGATATAGTGATGATCATTCGATTGTTCCGAATTTAAAGCCGTTGAATCCTTATGGCGATTCCAAAAATGATTTTGATAAGTGGGTACTAAAACAACATACGGCACCTCCTTTTTGGGCTGGATTGAAATTTTTCAATGTTTACGGACCGAATGAATACCATAAAAGCAGAATGGCAAGTGTGATTTTTCATGCTTTTAACCAGATTTCCGAAAAAGGAAGTATGAAGTTATTCCGTTCTCACAATCCGAATTATTCAGACGGAGGACAATTGCGGGATTTTATCTATGTAAAAGACGTCGTTGGAGTTTGTTTATTCCTGATGGAAAATACCCCAGAAAGCGGGATTTATAATTTAGGAACAGGTACAGCCCGTACATTTTTGGATTTGGCGAAAAATACATTCAAAGGTATGGATGTTAAAGAAGATATTTCATTCATTGACACACCATTGGATATTCGTGATAAATACCAGTATTTCACTGAAGCGAAGATGGATAAATTATTGAAAGCCGGATATAAAGATGGATTTCATTCACTGGAAGAAGGAGTAAAAGATTACGTTCAAAACTATTTGATAGGACACAAATATTATTGATCTTTTGTAGAGTAGGTCGCGTATACTGATGGGTCGCGACCTGTCAGTACATAAAAGGGAAATAAAAAAACTCAACTGAAAAGTTGAGTTTTTTT
>CAIUKX010000405.1 GCA_903899795.1 uncultured Flavobacteriales bacterium | reverse complement strand
TGTTATGGAATTCTTGGATATTATTCGTGTTCAAGGATTTAACGGTGCAAATATTGAATCAATTGCCTTTAATGAATTACCAGATCAATTTAAAAATAAAACGATCGGACAATTGGAAGCGAAACGGTTGACAGGAGTAACTATTATCGGTTTTAAAACTCCCGGAGGTGAATATGTCATTAATCCGGATTACGAAATTGAAGTTGTACCTCAATCAAAATTATTTGTTTTAGGGAATCCGGATCAAATTGCTAAGTTGAATCATTTATTTGGAATTTCACATTAAGAGTATGCGTATACTAATCACGGGATCGAATGGATTGTTAGGGCAAAAAATAGTAAAGCTTTGCCTCGAACGGGGATTGAATTTTGTTGCAACTTCCAAAGGCGAAAACAGAAATCCTGACTGTCCATCTATCAATTATTTGAGTATGGATATTTCCAATAGTCAGGAAATTAATAAGATTTTTCAATTTTATTATCCGACACATGTTATCCATACTGCTGCAATAACCAATGTTGATTATTGTGAAGATCACATTGAGGAATGTCAGGTTGTTAATGTGGAGGCAACACGTTTGTTATTTGAAGCTTCGAAACATTATAAGTCTCATTTTCAACTGTTATCTACTGATTTTGTTTTTGATGGTGAAAAAGGGAATTATGAGGAAACGGATGAGGTGGGACCTCTAAGTGTTTATGCCAAGTCTAAAGTTGATGGTGAAAAAATTCTAATCAATGATGAGTTCAAAGATTGGTCGATTGTTCGAACGATCATCGTTTATGGAGAAGGGCACAATCTTTCCCGATCAAATATAGTGCTTTGGGGTATTGAAGCCTTACAATCCGGTAAAGAATTGACAATCGTTGATGATCAGTTCAGAGCTCCGACTTGGGCTGATGATCTGGCTTGGGCTTGCGTGGAAGTTGTTCTAAGAAATAAAACAGGAATATACCACATTGCAGGTCCAGAAATAATGTCTGTCATAGATCTGGTTTATCGTATAGCCGATCATTTTGGTTATTCGAAAAATCAGATCAAAGCTATTCATTCCAATACTTTGAATCAGGCTGCAAAAAGACCTCCTAAAACAGGTTTTAATTTGCAAAAGGCCTATAGAGAAATAGACTACCGCCCTCATACATTGGAGCAAACACTTGATCTACTAAAAAAATAAGTATCGATATTAATTCAAATATTATATCTTTACCCCACATTTTTTAAAAACAATGTAAGTCGATATTTTGAATATTTAAGCTTACATTATTGAATTTGAGAAAACTATGAAAGGAAGATTATTTAAGAAAAAATCAATTCCGTTACTTTTAAAAGAAGCGGCAGCAAATGAAGGAGGATTGAAAAAAACCTTAGGGGCATGGTCATTGATTGCTTTAGGAATAGGCGCTATTATTGGTGCCGGGTTATTTGTAAATACGGCAAAAGCTTCAGCTGAAGCAGCTGGATCAGGTGTAACGCTATCATTTGCCATTGCTGCGATTGGATGTGCATTTGCAGGTTTATGTTACGCTGAATTTGCGTCGACTATTCCGATTGCGGGTAGTGCTTATACATATTCGTATGCTACTTTAGGAGAAATAGTTGCCTGGATCATAGGTTGGGCTTTGGTAATGGAGTATGCTCTAGGTGCTGCAACAGTATCTATTGCTTGGAGTGAGTACCTCAATAATTTGCTCGGAGGAGCCATACCCTATGAATGGTGTCATTCACCGTTTGAACATATGAATTCATTGGTTGGTCAACAATATATTACGCAATTACCTGCTGAATTAGCTGCTCACGCGAAAAACGGAACGCTTATTTTAAGTGATGCTGAACTCACTAGACTAACACCTGAAATCAAAAATCTGGTGAGTACCTCTTCAGGAATAATAAATGCTCCTGCTTTATTGATATTGTTGGCAGTTACATTGTTGTTGATTAAAGGTACACAAGAGTCGGCATTTATTAATGGTATCATGGTATTCATCAAAGTGTCAATCGTTTTGATTTTTATTTTCGTAGGATGGCAATTTATCAAACCTGAAAATCATGCTCCATATTTGATACCTGAAGGTACAATAGGTCACTCAGGTATTTTCAAATGGGGATGGGGTGGTGTCCTTGGTGGTGCTGCTATTGTATTCTTTGCTTTTATTGGTTTTGATGCTGTCTCTACTGCTGCTCAGGAAGCAAAAAATCCTAAAAGAGATATGCCTATTGGTATTTTAGGTTCACTAGTAGTTTGTACAATTTTGTATATATTGTTTGCCCATGTATTAACTGGTGTAGCTCATTGGTCGGAATACGGTGCTGCCGGTAAAGAAGCTTCCGTATCCTATGCTGTCAATACCTATATGAAAGGATATGGATGGTTAGGAACCAGTATAACCGTTGCTATTTTGGCTGGATTCTCTTCCGTAATATTAGTAATGTTAATGGGACAAACACGTGTTTTTTATTCAATGTCAAAAGATGGATTGATCCCAAAACTTTTTTCAGATTTACATCCAAAATTCAAAACACCTTACAAATCAAATATTATGTTGTTAATAATGGTTGGTTCTTTTGCAGCATTTGTGCCTGGAAGCGTAGCCGGTGATTTAACATCTTTCGGTACTTTATTTGCATTTGTAATTGTATGTGCAGGTATTATTGTGATGAGAAAAAATTTCCCAAATTTACACAGGCCTTTCAAAACACCATTGGTTCCGCTTGTGCCTATTTTAGGTATTTTGGTTTGTGTTCTGATGATTTCAGCTCTGGATTTAACGACCTTAACTGTAGCAGGGCTATGGATGCTGATCGGGTTATTGATTTATTTCGGTTACAGTAGAAAGCATAGTAAGCTTAATTCGCAAACTCAAGAAGAGGCTGAAACTCCTTTTTCTGAGGAATAATAAATACAAAACTAAACAAGAATAGTCAATCGTTACAGGTTGACTATTTTGTTTTTAAGCAAAATCTAAATGATAAATCAATAGTATGGCAGAACAAGTGGAATTAAAAAGAACCTTAGGATTGGTAGACGCAACAAGTATCGTTGCTGGTTCGATGATTGGTTCTGGAATCTTTATTGTTACTGCCATTATGATGCGTGATATTGGTTCAGTTGGCTGGATGTTGGTGCTTTGGCTTTTGACCGGTTTGATTACAGTATTTGCGGCATTAAGTTATGGTGAATTGGCAGGAATGATGCCAAATGCTGGCGGTCAATATGTATACATCCAACGGGCTTATGGAAGAATGGCATCCTTTTTATACGGCTGGACAGTTTTCACAGTGATTCAAACAGGTGTGATTGCGGCAGTGGCTGTTGCTTTTTCTAAATATACAGCCGTTTTTTTTCCAGAATTGAATAATCTGTTTTTTTCATTTGGAGATTTATTGAAAGTTACATATGCTCAATTATTGGCCATTTTTTCCGTTGTTTTTTTAACTTTCATCAATACACGAGGAGTTCAGAATGGAAAAATTATTCAATTGATTTTTACTTCGGCAAAATTATTTGCTTTGTTCGCCCTGATTGTTTTAGGTTTAGCCATAGGATTGAAATCAGATACAATTTCTCAAAATTTCACTCACATGTGGGA
>CAIUKX010000404.1 GCA_903899795.1 uncultured Flavobacteriales bacterium | reverse complement strand
GATAAATCAATCGTATTTCATTACAATGCCTATGAGGTTGCCTGTTACGCACTTGGACCGATTGATTTGGAAATCCCGCTATCAAAGGTGAAAAATATGCTTAAGATTGATTGGTCGAAAATTTAATTTTGATTATTTTTGCAGAAAAAAGCGTTCTTTATAGGTGTAAAATAATTAAATTGATTATTTTTCTACTTTAATGATATGATTAGGTAAATGTTTTGTGAAATTTTTCTCAGAAAATCGAGAAGATGTAATTCACAAGTCGAGCCTGATAATTACCATTAAAAATAAAGTTTTGTTAAAAGCGTAATGATTACATTTGTCGCACGATCTTAAAAAGTAAATTAAACATGGCAATAAAAGCTCCAAAAGCTCCGGCTAAAACTACCAAAAAATCGGCTTCTGCTGGGAAACCAAAGTTTTCAAAAGAAACTTATATTAAATGGTATAAAGACATGTTGTTGATTCGGAAATTCGAAGAAAAAGCAGGTCAATTATACATCCAGCAAAAATTCGGAGGTTTTTGTCACTTATACATCGGCCAGGAAGCTGTTGTCGTTGGAACTGCCAGCGCTTGCCGACCAACCGATAAACATATGACTGCTTATAGAGATCATGCACATCCAATGGCTTTAGGAATAGATCCTCGAGTATTGATGGCGGAATTGTATGGCAGAACAACAGGTTGCTCGAAAGGAAAAGGTGGGTCTATGCACTTTTTCGATAAGGAAAAAAACTTTATGGGAGGTCATGGAATCGTTGGAGCACAAATCGCAATGGGAGCTGGTGTTGCTTTTGCTGAAAAATACAAAGGAACTGAGAATGTAGCATTCGTTTCAATGGGAGATGGAGCTGTACGTCAAGGAGCATTACATGAAACATTCAATATGGCAATGCTGTGGAAATTACCAGTGATTTTCATTATTGAGAACAATGGCTATGCCATGGGGACTTCTGTTGAAAGAACAACCAATGTAGTGGATTTATCAAAAATCGGACTTTCTTATGAAATGCCTTCAAAGGCGGTAGACGGGATGTCACCTGAATCGGTTCATGAAGCAATCGAAGAAGCCTGTGAAAGAGCGAGAAGAGGAGATGGTCCGACATTATTGGACATCAGAACGTATCGTTACAAAGGACATTCAATGTCAGATCCACAAAAATATAGAACGAAAGAAGAATTGGCTGAATGGATGGCTGTTGATCCAATCGAACACTGTTTGCGTGTAATCGAGGAAAATAAATGGTTGAAAGCCAAAGAAATTGAAGCTATTTCCGAATGGGTGAAAAAGGAAGTTGAAGATTCTGTTGAATTTGCAGAAAATTCACCGTACCCTGAAGCAAAAGAATTATACGAGGATGTTTACAAAGAGCCGAATTATCCTTACATCAAAGAATATTAATACTTATTTACACAGAAAATCATGGCGGAAATAGTATACATGCCTCAATTGAGCGACACGATGGTAGAAGGAGTTGTTGCTAGTTGGTTCAAAAAAGTAGGCGATAAAGTTTCATCAGGTGAAATTTTAGCTGAAATTGAAACAGATAAAGCAACAATGGAATTCGAATCTTTTTACGACGGTGTTCTTTTGTACATAGGTGTTGAGAAAGGAAAAGCTGTTCCGGTAAACACTTTGTTGGCGGTAATTGGAAAAGAAGGCGAAGATATTTCAAGTATTTTGACAAGTGCACCTGTAGCTCCGAAAGCAGAAGAAAAGAAGGCGGAAGCTCCTGCACCAACACCCACACCTGTAAATGAAGCCCCTAAAGTTGAAGTTAAACCAGTTGCCGCTGCTCCAGTAGCTGCTCCGGTTCAAGTTTCCAATTCAAATGGCCGGATACATATTTCTCCCTTGGCAAGAAAATTAGCTGTTGAAAAAGGACTCGATATCAATCAAGTTGCAGGAACAGGTGAGGGCGGACGTATTGTGAAAAGAGATATTGAACATTTTACGCCATATGTACCTGCAGGAAAAGGCGGTTACGTATCTGTAGCTCCGGGTGTGGAAGCGTATACGGATGAACCGATCTCACAAATGCGTAAAACAATTGCGAGACGTTTATCAGAAAGTAAATTCACAGCACCACATTTCTATCTGACGATGGATATTGATATGGATAATGCGATTTCTGCCAGAACGCAATTGAATTCTACAGGTAATGCTAAAGTTTCTTTCAATGATATGGTTGTCAAAGCGGTTGCATTGTCATTGAAACAACATCCCGCCATCAATAGTTCTTGGTTAGGAGATGTGATTCGCAGAAACCAACATGTTCACATCGGTGTAGCAGTTGCAGTTGATGAAGGTTTATTGGTTCCTGTTGTTCGATTTGCTGATACCAAGGGATTAAATCAAATCGGAGCAGAAGTAAAAGAATATGCTCAAAAAGCGAAAGATAAAAAATTACAGCCTTCAGATTGGGAAGGGAATACATTTACCATTTCTAATTTGGGAATGTTTGGAATAGAATCATTCACTGCGATTGTGAATACTCCTGATAGCTGTATTTTAGCTGTTGGTGGAATTAAAGCAGTTCCAGTAGTGAAAAACGGACAAGTTGTTCCCGGGAACGTAATGAATGTTACGCTTTCATGTGATCACCGTGTAGTGGATGGAGCTTCAGGAGCGGCTTTCCTCAATACATTTAAAGCGTATATGGAAAATCCAGTGACAATGTTGGTGTGATTCATAAAAAATAATATACATTTAGAACGGTTTAGGAAGTCTCTTAAACCGTTTTTTTGTTTGATTATGAAAATAATAGCTGAAATAGTAGTAGGATTTGTAGCACTTGAACATCTGTATATTTTATGGTTGGAAATGTTTGCCTGGGAGACTATAGGAAAGAAAACTTTCAAAGGTGCTTTAGCTGAAGAGTTGTTCAAGCCAACAAAAGGATTGGCAGCTAATCAAGGATTATACAATGGATTTTTATCAGCCGGCCTCATCTGGACTTTTTTCATTGAAGACCCGATTTGGAAAGTGAATATTTCCATTTTCTTTTTGTCCTGTATAATTATCGCCGGACTTTACGGTGCCTATTCAGCAAGTCGAAAGATTTTTTTCGTACAGGCAGTACCGGCTATTTTGGCGATGGTTGTGGTATTATTGTCTAAATAATTGAGGGAAATATGTTATTAGATGAAGAATTTGAAGAAAGTCATGAATTCGTAGTATTTCAATCTTTTCCGAATAAACAATCCGCCATGGATTTTATATCGATTTTGATCGAAAATGATATTTTGTACGAATACGAAGAGTTCTTTACGATACCTAGTTCAACATTTATTACCGAAAATGAATCAATCAAAGTGATTCAGGTGAAAATTCAGCAAAAAGATTTCCGGAAAGTAGATCAAATTTTGACGGATATGAATCAAGATGAATTTAATGATCTTCCAGCTGAGTATTATCTGTTAAGTTTTGGTAAGGATGAATTATTGGAGGTAATTGAAAAAAGTGATGAATGGAGTAAATTCGATTACCTGTTGGCTATAAAATTACTGAAGG
>CAIUKX010000403.1 GCA_903899795.1 uncultured Flavobacteriales bacterium | reverse complement strand
ATTGAATTTTTTCTGTTACTGATGCTGAAATATTGAAAGCTACTTTATCATTGAGGCTATACCCGTCTGTAGCTGCATCCCAAATCACATGTTTGTTTCCTATAGCTTTAGTTTTTCTAGTAATTTGGGAGTTATTTACGGAACCGGAAAGGGAAGTTAGATTTAGCTTACCACTTTTTTCAAAGCCCTTAATTGATATGCTATATCTATCTGAAGCTTTTCTATTTTTGATTTTGTAACTAAATTTTACCTTACCATCCTTGAAAATAAAATCAAACTTATCAAAGTATGGATTTTCATTTTTGACCTGATGAGTTATTGGTATGTGGGGTGTGATAGTAATTTGGGCACAATTAGTTTTTGGGTTTCCTCCTTCAGACCTAACAAAATATGTCGAAGGCTCAATAGCCGTTATTACTAATTCATCCCCAGTAAAAACCTTTTTCCCTCCACAGGAGTTTTCGTACCAAACCCATTTGTCTTTATTACCTAAATAACCTCCATCAACACTTAGCTTTAATGTTTCACCAAACACTACTGAAGTATCTCCAACAATAGCTATTGGATCTCTAGGTAAAATCGAAACATCTACACTTACGCAATCAGTTATATTACTTTTTCCTTCCCCTCGAACATAATAAGTTGTATTTATTTTAGGCCCAACTGTTAAACTTTCGCCTTCCCCAATTTTTTTCCCGCTACATGAATTTTCATACCAAACCCATCGTGAACCTATGGTTAGAGATCCGCCAGAAACAGTTAAAGTAGTAGAATCATCCAATTTAATATCTCCCCCACCATTTACAATATCCGGAGCTTTAGAAATAACGTAAACTGTTTTCTGCACACATTTTGTTATGTTAGCGCCTTCTGCTCTAACAAAATAAATATTGTCTTCCATTGGCATCAGGTTTATTGAAGAACCTTCTCCAATTTTTTCACCACCACAAGTGTTCTTGTACCAGATCCAATTAGCACCTGTACCTAACTCACCTCCGTTCACAGTTAATGTAGTGGGGTAATCAAAATACACTTTTGTATCACCATCTATTGCAATAGCCGCTGTTGATAATTGAGGAATTTGTGGTCCGGAATTATTCGAAGGGGATTGAGTACGCCTTACGGCGTAAAATTTTCTTACAATATTTTTTGCTAAAAATTCATCTTTTGGTGAAGGCCAAGTATCTCCATATGCTTGGGTACTTCCACTACTTAAGTCATTCCCAGTACTAATATCTAAAGAGTGTTCTTGGAAAAATAGATTCCCACTACAATCAGTATAATCGGTTTGCCAGACTATATAATCGGAAAAGCTATTTAAAGTACCCGTAACTCTATAATCAATTAAGTTTTTTTTATTTTCATTACACCCATTTGCCTCAACCATAAACCTAACTTCTACTTTTATCGATCTATCTTGAAATAGATTTTCCCATTTTTCCCAATCTTGTGAATAAACTTGTTTTGGAATTATTGAAATAATAATTGCAAATAGTATATATAAACGAATTGCCATTAGGTTGTTACTGTTAAATAAAACGAATAAAATTAATCTTATATTTCGCATCGAACCTCAGCAAATAATAAAGTTAGTTAATGGTTAGAGTGTGATTTGTATTGTCGATTGTAAATTTCCCCATTCTTTGCAAAACACTCTGTCCTAATAACATTGGAGCTTTTAATGAATTGGCAATAGAAACTCTAACATTCTTTATTGTAAAACTTCCAATTTTTATTTCATGCAGATTAAAAACACTACTCACCGCTGTACTTCCATCTGCAAAAGAATATTTTTGGGTTCCAATATAATCTTTGTCGGTAATTGTCCCAGTTCGTATTAGGGTATATGCAACATCTGGAGAAATTGACACATCTGCTGCCCCTGGATCGAAAATAAAACTGATTTTTAGGACTTTATTTAATTCTACAGGTAATTCATATATCCCAGAGGAACTCTTAATCATCTGAATTACATTGTTGCTTTTTGATAAAGGTTTAGATTGATTACTATTGTTGTCAGGTTCATAAATAAGATAACTACCAACCACTTTATTAATTGCTAATGGATCTGAATTATTAGGTGTATACATAACACTATTACCACTTTCTAAACAAAGTGCATTATGACAATGGAAATAATCTTTATACATAGAAGCAAATTCATAAAAAGAAACTGGATCTTTAGAAATGGTGAAAATCAAATAGTTTGAATTTTTTTTATTAAATATACCTACTCCACATCGCAGATTTTTATTTGTAGAATTTGGGTTAAAAGAAGAATGTATTGAGTCATCAATTACTAGCATTGGACCTGATTGAACAGCATTAATAATACCACGTTGGGTTTTGAATTTTTCACTTTTAACAATAAAAGCATTGTCTATAGTAATAACTAAAACCCCATTCGGTTTGAGAAAGAAATTACCAACCCCATCATCTGTATTCAATTTGTTTAATTCCTGATTATTGGAAATAAACAGTCCAATAGGGTTACCTGATTTATCATTTACCGATGCATTAATTGCAAAAAAATCAGGGTCATGGTTGGTAGTATATTCCTCAATAAAATCTTTATGATTTAATTTTCCTGCATTATTTATTAAGCTTATCTTGGATAAATTGGATGAATCTATTTTTATCATGTAATAACTATAGCTTGAATTATTAAATACCAGATTAGAATCAGTAGTATTTTGCGCCAATAGCGTAGATGTTTTTATAAAGAGGATGATTATTAGTATGATTTTTCTCATTGATTGTATTATTAATTATTAAAATGATCTTATTGCTCTAACGTAAGCATATGCATTTTTATCTGTACTGGATATTTGGCCATTATTGAAATTATCGAAATAAGCGCTTAGTTTATTAGCCTGTGTTGAACTCCAATAAATATTTCCTTGAAAACTTCCGATGTTATTATTTTTCAAGTTATAGTACATAGCATTAAGCTCTAATTCTGATGGAAGATACCAATCAGTGTATCCACCTAACAGTAAGTTTTTGCATAAAGCAGCAGCAATACCGGGGTCTTGGCACCCGGATACAATTGAATCGGTATTCGCTTTTCCACTTCCAATATTAGCATTGTTTGAACCTGCAATATTCGATGTATCACATCCCCAATTAACGGAATTTGTGCTTAGATCATTGGGCGAGGCAATAAGCCCATGGTTGCCCGAACTATCAATATAAAAAATAATTCCGCCTGCATAATTTTCACCAAGGTAATATTGACTCCCTGGATAAAATACCTGGATGTTACCATATGAAGTTCCAACCTGATTTGAAGCATATGCACAAATGTAAATGTTAACCCCTTTTTTAGGATTAATACCATTTACATTACTCGTGAATTGCCCACTTCCACCACCTTCATTTGTAAACCCATCTGAGCTATCTAAGGTTGGGTTGTGACCATAAGCCCAACAAACTCCCCTAGCTGTAATATTCCATCCACCGTCATTAGTAATATCCCCCCCACAAGTAACAGTATTACCTAAATTATTTGTTATACTATTAGTCGAAATTGTAGGAATAGAACCATCACTCTTACTAAATACCACTTGATTTCCATAAGAAATTCCTACACCATTAACCACATATGCTCTTACATAGTAAGTAGCTTTATAATTCAGAGCAGTAAGAATTGATATAAAAGATGATCCACTTGATCCATTATTTGTTTTAGTAGGTAAAGCAATAGTTGGGTTTGGGCTGCTATCCCAACATACTCCATAGTATTTAATGCCCGAGCTTCCATTGTTTGTTATATAACCTCCGCAAATTGCTGAATCGTTAGTTAAAAGATTAATAGGGGCAGTTTGAATTTGGGCAAATTTTGGAAAGTCAAGCCTGAAGTTACAGCTAGTTAATATTAGAAATGGCAATAAAAGGAATACTACATAACCTAATCTCATATAATATCTTAATGATTTTCTTTAAACGAACTTTATCTTCTAAGTACTGATAACTTTTCATTTTTAATAAAAGTACCATTTTCGTCGGAAATTCTAATAATGTATAATCCTTCCGATAGGTTTTCAATATTTACAGAAGAAGCATTCTTTTGATCCAAAATAATATTACCGGCAATCGAAATAATTGAAATATTGATTGGCATCTTAGTTTCAAAATTAATAACAGACGAAGCTGGATTTGGGAATATATTAATTTCAATTTCAGACAAATTACATGAAATTATTGCTTCGGGAATAAACACAAAAGGAGATGAAGTGGCGCTACACCCGTTACTGTCGACCACTTCAATTGTATAAATGCCTGAACTTGTCGGGAATAAAATATTGTTAGTAGCCCCTGATACTGCATTGCCATTTAAAAACCATTGACAAGAATAATATGAATTAACAAACAAGCATGGGCCGTAAACACTATAATTGATTACTGGATTTGGCAAGGAATTAACCGTTATTGATGTGTCTTGATAACATCCGTCAGATATACTGTAAGATATTGATGTAGTTCCCTGAGAAACTCCAGTTACTATTCCGGTTGTTGCAACAGATGCAATTGATGTATTTGAGGAACTCCAAGTACCACCTGTTGGATAAGTAACTAATGTAATGCCTGAATTTTCACAAACATTTGTTGGGCCTGTAAAAACAGATGGAGTGGTATTTACAGTTACATTTTGAAAAACGCTACAACCTGAAGTTAACGAATACGTTATGGTTGCCAATCCAGAGGAACCCCCGATTACTATGCCATTACTATATCCGACATTTGCAATAGAGTTATTGCTAGAATACCATGTACCACCTGCAGGTGAAGAGTATAAGCTTATTTGAGATCCTTCACAAACATTTGTATATCCAGTAATGCTATCTGGTAATGGATTGATATGAATGCTATCAAGAGTCCAGCATCCTGTAGGAAGGCTATATGTAATATAATTTATTCCAGATGAAATGCCAATTAATAATCCTGTATCAATAGTTGATATTAATGTATCTGAAGAATACCATGCCCCCCCGATTGGTAAAGATATTAGGGTGATTTGTGCACCTACACAAAGATTTACGTTAATTGGGGTTATATTGGGTAAAGTATTAACTGTAACATTTCTGGTAACATAACAAGTAGAAAAGAGTGAGTAAGTAATTATTCCTATGCCTGAAGAAATGCCGCTGACTATTCCAGTGGTAATCCCAACGGTAGCAATAGCGGAATTGCTTGAAGTCCATGTTCCTCCTGTGTGGGAAGAACTCAGTGTAATATTTGATCCTTGACAAATGTTTGTAGGCCCGGTAATACTGCTCAATGCTGGTAAAACATAAAATTTAATAGGATTGCTATATGAAGTGTCTGAACTATTTAAGCATATTACCTTTAGTCTTGCAAAGCATGTAGCAGTAACAAGTACACTTAATGTTGTTGTGGTTGCACCTGATTTATCAGTCCAAGTTATTGAATCAATCGACGTTTGCCATTGATAAGTAATTCCAAGACCTATACTATAGCCTATTGTGGTGAGTGTTGAATAAAAAGCAGAACAACCCGAATCGACACTCGCTGAAATATAACCTGCGGAAGGTGTTCCTGAACAAGTATTAGCTATTATATTGACTGTATAATCTCTAGAATCGCCGTATAAATAACCCGAAGTACAAGGGTTCATAGTTGGATATAAATAACCATCAGAAGAAAAACTAGTAATTATTCTCATTCTATGATAACCTAATACTGAGCTTGGTGGCATATAAATACTAAAACTTCCTGACAAATAATTATTCAAACCACCAACACTTTCGCTAGCCTCAAAAATATTATCATTATTGAAATCAATCCAAACTTGACAATTTTGTAAGTTAGAAGAACCCGAAGATGAAGATATATTTGCAGTATATGTATGCCCCTGCTTTAAATTAACTGTTAAACCAGTATGATTTTCATATCCAGAACCAGTACAAGTTGAATTATCTAATATTGAAGTTGGAGATTCTCCTGATATGAAAAAATAATTTATTCCCAAACCATAACTATAGCATGAAGCATATCCATAAGTATAAGCAGGCGTACAGTATTGGGAAAATCCGGTGTTGAATAATAATAAAGAAACAATAAAAAGGAAAGTATTTTTCATAAAATACAATTTGATCTAATGCACATGGAAAATTAATTATACCGGTGTAATGTACAAAATGGCTTCAATATTTCTTAAGATATGCCCCCCCCCTCATATATTGGATATAGTAAATTGGAATTCCCGGGCAAAAAGATGAATGGCCTTGGTGGCAACTTGGCTTATATTTGGATCGATAAATGCATTAATAAAGGCTGCAACTGCAAAATGATTTACTCAAAGAAGATTTTTTCATTTATCGCTTATCTATTAATTCTTGCACCACAATTCACGTTTGGGCAAGAT
>CAIUKX010000402.1 GCA_903899795.1 uncultured Flavobacteriales bacterium | reverse complement strand
TAGAACCACTTACCATTGGGTTCATTTCCTTTCACTAACAGGATTTTTCTCTCTTTTTACCATCCCATTAATTCAGCAATATACCGATGAGTTCGTTATTACTAACAAAAGAGTAATAATAAAGAAGGGGCTAATATCATTGTGGACTTTGGAAATGAGCTTGCAAAAAATTGAAACTGTAAATGTGGAGCAGAGCATATTAGGAAGAATTTTAGGTTACGGATGCATTACGGTAATCGGAACAGGTGGTACAAAAGAGAGGTTTCACCTTATCAAGAAGCCGATTGAGTTTCGTAAAGCATTTATGGAAGCAGACATTAACAGTTACTAACTACTTCTAGAAATGATTAGTATGTTCGAAAGAAACCAAAACAAATCGTTTTTTAATAGGTTATCAGGCATCGCAAGTATCATTAGCGCAGCGATTATCTGCATTCGCCTGGCCTGGATGGGCATTCTATCTATTGAGTGGACAGCAATAATTATGATTGCTGTGGTAGTAATGGCTGCCATTGGCAATGTTGCCACGAAATTAGGGATATGCGCTATCGCTATTTACCTTTTTGCCAAGTTTGTTTCACGAGGTAATGATGCTCAATTTCAGGGCGTTGTTGGTGCAATCTTAGCCCTTATTATTACGTTAATTGGGTTGTATATAATGCTACGAAGTCTTGTAGGTAACAATGGCAGAAAGTAGATTAATAATATTACATTTATAGCCGATGAATCAACTTTTATTCTGGAATAAAACAAAATATGCAGACAACCTTGCTGATTTTTTTGGCAAGGATAACGTTGTTACAAGCCATTCTGAACTAACGGAAAAACTGAAGAACTGGAGAAAATTCAGTTCCATGATAGTATTATGCGAATTAAATTGGTCATACAATGGTTCCCCGGTTAAAATGCAACATTATTCCGGCATAGAGCTTGTTAAGGAATTCAGAAGAACCTACGAAGTCAACCTGCCTGTACTATTAGTTTCCTTTCAGTCTCGCGCTAAGATTTTAAACGCAGAAAATGAAATACTAACTGCCGTAGGGCATACTTATTGTCAACTTCCCGTCCTACCTAAGACTTTTGTTGATAAGCTGAAAAACAAAAAGAAATTAACTCCTTTAGAGCTAAAAGATATTCAGCTTTTCTCCTGTAATCCCAAAGGAATTGTGAGAGCTAAAATTCATCAATTACAGGGAGTTCTAAATAGAATAGACATCGAAGAATCTGCATCGGTAAAAAGCGAATTAGAAAAACTGATTGAGGAAATACATTTTGTATTTAAAGCTAATAGTGCTATCGCCCTTGATAGATTTAAACATGATTTTCCCGAAATCAATACAGGTAATATAAAAGCTGCTATCCGATTTATTGAGGAAATTGGGAATGGGTTAATTGATAGTAATACATCAACAGGCGAAGTCAAAGTAGGGACTTCTGTAATAAAAAGAGCATGGAAGCTACTATTGCTTGATGATGAATTGAATGCTGAAAGTGAGATTGTAAAACTTCTCAAAGAAAAGGTAGATGTAATTTGCACATCAAATGCGGACGATGCAATAAAAGCACTAAGCGCGGATAACAGTTTAAGGGGAAAAATCTCTTTGATACTAACTGATTATAGATTGTATGATTACGAGGACGCTATTCAAGTTCAACAGGAAAAGCAAGGATATACTTTTCTTCAGGAAGTGGGAGAAAAATTTTATAACAAACTTCTAAGTGCGGTAGTGTATTCAGGAATGCCACGACAATTTTTATTTGAAACGTCCAAAACTTTTAAAATTCGCTCTGAGATTTATTCCAAAGTTGATTTTAAATTGGACGATGTTGGGGCAAGGAATTTTCTTGTCAATAGAATAATTGAATTGGGTGATGCTAACTTTGATGCTATGGTTGCAGTGCCATTCGCAAGCGAAGGCTGGAAAGATCATTTACATGAGACCTATTTGTTGTATAGAAGTCAGATTGATTACGAAAGACGGGAAAGGGATATTTGCGATTATTGCACGAATTGGGTTGAGAAGTATAGAGCCGGGCAGAATCCTCTAACGCCGATGATAAAAGGGGATGCATTTAAAC
>CAIUKX010000401.1 GCA_903899795.1 uncultured Flavobacteriales bacterium | reverse complement strand
CACTTTTACTCATTATTTCTGCAATTTCCTGAGTTGTATGTTCCATACAGATGAGTTTTATAACTTGTAATTCCGGAGAGCTAAAAGAGTGATTGTTCACCGAAAATGAGGGGACTATTTTTCCTTCCAGAACGAGTTGGTGAACTAATTGTTTTGTTGTCTGATCGTTGAGATAATAACCAGTGTTTATTGTACTGTGAATAGCATGTTCAATTTCCTCAGCTTCGCTGTCTTTTGATAAATAGCCATTAGCCCCATGTTCGATTCCTTTGATGACAAACACTTGATCATTGTACATAGATAGGATTAGTATCTTGATGTTTGGATATCTTTTTCTGATTTTCATAGCCGTTTGAAGTCCATTGAGTTCTGGCATTCTAAAATCTAGGATTACTAAATCAGGCTCCGTTTTTTTTAATTGTGTAAGTAAATCTTTTCCATTGTTCGATGAAATAACGACTTGAACACCTTTAAAGCTGTTGAGTAGATTGGTTAAACCTAATCTAAAAATGACCTGATCATCTGCTATCCCAATAGTGATTTTTTTCATTGTATTTTCTTTTCAATTTTTACAATAGTCCCACGGGGAGTATTTTTCTTGTATTTGATTGTAGCATGGATGTATTCAATTCGACTTTCAATATTCATCAATCCCAAGGAATCTTTCTTAAAGATTTGTTTTGAAGGAATGAATCCATTACCGTTGTCACTGATAGTTAACTCTATTTTATCTTTTCCTAAATTGAAACTCACATCAACAGTTGTTGCATTTGAATATTTTAAAATATTCGTCAAGAGTTCTTGAACAATTCGATAGATTGAAATTTCAACGTCTTTATTTAGTCCGATAATTTCACTCACATTCGAAATAAAAGTAGCAACTATCGGTGTAGAATCTTTGATCGTTTCTATCAGGTTTCTCAATGCGTTGAACAATCCGAATTCTTCCAAAATAGACGGCGATAATTCATTGGAAAGATTTCTGACTTTTTTAATGATTGCTGTTAATGAATTATTCAGATTGGATTTTTTATCATCCGATAAATCCAATTGGTGTAACGCAAATTTGATTACAGTGAGCGAAGAACCTATATCATCGTGTAATTCTTGAGCAATTCTTTTTTGTTCTCTTTCTTTCGTTAGAAATATTGCATCTCTCAATTTTTTTTCATGCTCCGATTTCAACTGTTTAATTTCAAGTAGTTTTTGTTCTGCAATTTTACGGTCAGTAATATCCTGAACGGTGCCTCTCAATATTGTAGCATCATCTTCTCGATTTGAAGAATAGATGATGGATGAGACATATTTGATAGTAGAGTTGCAAATGATTCGGAATTCACTTGTAACACTTTCATTTTTTTTAATGGATTCAATGACAGCTTTGTCAAAAATCCTCCTGTCTTCCGGGTGAATCTTTTTTCGAAAAGTATAGGCTTCGTTTTTTTGCATTCCTTTTTCGATATCAAAAATTCTACGCACCTATCCCTATTGTGGATTATTTGCGGTATAGTTCTTTGAGATATAGTAAATAGAACCCTCGATAAATACACATTCATCGAGGGAT
>CAIUKX010000400.1 GCA_903899795.1 uncultured Flavobacteriales bacterium | reverse complement strand
ATCTAGCGGTTAATAACTGCCAATCTTTCTTTTTTAAATCTTCATCCTTCATAATTCATTTTTTGAACTACCAATATAAGAATAACATATAAATAATCCACAATAGGGATAGGTGCGTAATTCTAATTTATACCTTGCAGAAGGTTATACAAACAGAATTCGTAAAGTAGATATTAAATATCTCGGTATCGATAAGTTAGATGTATCAGATTATTTGTTTCAGGTATATCCTAACCCTTCAACAGGGATTTTGACGATTGAGTCAACTATTAAAGAAAATAATACTCTTGAAATAATAGATTTGAAGGGAAATGCCTTAATAAATCGAGCTTTCTATGTTACTACAACAATTGATGCTGAATTTTTGACTGATGGAATATATTTTGTATCGATTACTAATTCAACTGCTATTTTTAAGGAAAAAATAGTTGTAAATCATTAGTTCAAAAAAAAATAGACTAACACTTTATCCTACTTTTATCATATATGACGTGACGCATAAAGACACTTTCCTACGTTTTTTAACAGATAAATAACGAAGCGAAAGAGTTGTTAACAAATTTTTTTGACCGATATTTGTCACGTTTTGAAAATTGAGTAGATGAGGTTAAAGAATAACGCACGCTTTTTTTGTTTGATAATCACCGTTTTGTGTTATTCTTTCACTGGGGTAGGGCAGACGAAGTATGGATTGAACAAGGCCTTGCAAACTGCAAAATTGAATAATCCTTATTTAAGGACGCAGCAATTCAACGTTGATATTTCAATGGCTGATACGATAACAGCTCATTTAAGGCCTAATCCGATTCTCAACAATCAGAGCTTGCAGTTGATTAATTCGACACATTATTATCCTTATGCAAGTAGTGCTTCTCCAAAAAGCCGTCAAATTTGGTGGCAGCTAACAAAACCATTCATTTTACCTGCTCATAAACAGAATAAAATCAATTATGCACGACAAAGTGTAGTGCTAGAAGAAAAAAAGTTTGCCGAAATCGAGCGGAATTTATTGATGGATGTTGCAAGTAATTGGTTGGATATCTGGACATCAAGAAAACAAATTGATGTATTGATTTCTGCTAAAAGTAACTTGGATACAATGGTTGCGACGAATCGTTTGAGACTGAAAAATCAAGTTATTACGGAAACTGAATTGATGCGGACGGAATTGCTTTCCAGTCAATATGCGGTTCGGATCTCAAGTGCTGAACAAGCTTACAAGAATCAATTAGCTAATTTAAAAGTACTTATGGGAGTGACTGAAGATTTCACAATTGATACTTCTGAAGTCTTGAATTATGCTTTTACTTCCAATTTAGATTCTTTGATTCAAATAGCTTTAAATCAGAGAAGTGATTTGCAATCCATTCAATCTTCCATTCAAGTAGCAGAGGCGGGAATCAAATTGCAGAAAACACAGGCTTTACCAACTCCGGAATTGGGAATGATTGTCAATCCACAAAATACAATTCCTTATGTAGGGTTTTTCGGTACGATTGTTCTACCTATCTTTTCACGCAATCAAGGCGAAATACAAAAAGCAACTGTTGTCAAATTACAAGCGCAACAAGAACTGGAAACCTCGAAAGTGAGGGCTCAAACCGAAATTGTGAATACATATAATATGTACAAGGCACAGGAAGCCAATATTGTTAATTACAAGAAGTACCTGCTCCAGTCTGAAACCATTTTAACCAATGTTCGCTATGCTTATGTAACAGGAGGTACAACGATAATTGATTATTTAGAAGCTCAAAGAAGTTGGATCGATACTCAACAAAATTATTACGAAACTCTTCAGTTGTATAAACAGAGCTATATTCAACTCTTGTATTCAACTGGAATCATCAATAAAATTGCACAATAAAATGAAAGGATTAGTAAACGCTTGCTGGCTTGTATTGCTTTTGACATCTTGTTCCGGACACAAAACGGAAGATGTCCGACCAGAGAATATCATGCCATCCGTCTCTGAAGATGGGATTGATATCTCATTTCCTATTCAAAGTGTCAGCAATAATTTTGTGACTGAAAAAATTCAATTGGAAACACTGAAGGCTGATTTCACAGCACCAGCGAAAATTTCAGCTACTGTTATTAAATCGGAAGAGTTGTCCACTCAGAATATTATTTTGTTTGAAAATCCTGATTTGGGAAGTAATTATTCGTTGTTGTCACAACATTTGATCAATATCCGCCAAATTCAGAATGTGATTATCACTCAGCGTAAAATCGAATTAGAGCGGATTAAAGATTTGAAATCGCATGGTGCTGCTACCGGAAAAGAATTATTGGAAGCGCAAACCGCATTGTCTGCCGAAGAATCCAATTTAGAAAATGAGCGTGCGGCATTGATCGAACATGAAACAAAATTGAAATCGGGTGGTTTTGAACCTGAAGAATTGAGAAGAGCTCCAGTGGGTGCTACTTATGTGATTTGTGATATTCCTGAAAACCTCATCAATACGATTCAAGTTGGTGGAACTTGTCAATTGAAATTCAATGCTTTTCAGGATGAGACGTTCACAGGTACCATCGAGGAAGTAACAGATATGATTGATCAGCAAACCCGAATGGTGAAATTGCGGGTGAGAGTGAATAGTCCGAATGCAAAATTAAAGGCAGGAATGTTTGCAGCGGTTTCATTTGGGATCAATGAAGGGAAACATTTGTCGATCAATCGAAATTCATTGGTTACGGTTCAGGCAAAAAATTATGTTTTTGTAAAAACAGGTAAAAACACCTTTGCCCGCAGGGAAGTTTTTATTGGAAACGAAGTAAATGGACGCATCATTATTTTCAGCGGAGTGAACGAGGGAGAAGAAGTGGTTGTAAAAGGTGTGATGCAGTTAAAAGGACTTTCATTCGGTTATTAATAAATTAAAAGATGTTACAAGCGCAAATATTTGTCGATAACGATGAGATAAGGGATTCAAAACCTTTGTACGAATACATTATGAATTATTTGATTCAGCATGAAATTGACGGTGCCACCGTGTTTCAGGCCATGTTGGGGTTTGGAGGAAATCACCAATTGAAACGCCCAAATGATCTTT
>CAIUKX010000399.1 GCA_903899795.1 uncultured Flavobacteriales bacterium | reverse complement strand
TTTGAATTCTTCAAAGATCACTTCATCCATTTTTGATCCTGTGTCAGTCAATGCTGTGGCAAGAATTGTTAATGAACCACCGTTTTCAATTTTACGGGCTGCTCCAAAGAAACGTTTTGGTTTATGAAGTGCGTTTGCGTCAACACCACCTGATAATACTTTACCAGAAGAAGGAGAAACTGTATTGTAGGCACGAGCCAAACGTGTAATGGAATCCAAAAGGATACAAACATCGTGACCGCACTCTACCATTCTTTTCGCTTTTTCAAGCACCATGTTGGCTACTTTTACGTGACGTTCAGCCGGTTCATCAAATGTTGAAGCGATTACTTCCGCACGTACACTTCGAGCCATATCCGTTACCTCTTCAGGACGTTCGTCAATAAGAAGAACGATTAAATATGTTTCAGGATGATTCGCTGCAATAGCATTTGCAACATCCTTCAACAACATTGTTTTACCCGTTTTAGGTTGTGCAACGATTAATCCACGCTGACCTTTACCAATCGGAGCAAACATATCCATCACACGAGTCGAAAGTGTTTCTTGTTTATGTCCTGTTAATTTGAATTTTTCATCCGGAAATAACGGAGTCAAATATTGAAAAGGAACACGATCTCTGATATAAGAAGGGTGACGTCCGTTGATTGAATCAACTTTCACCAAAGGAAAAAACTTCTCACCTTCTCGAGGTGGACGAATTGATCCTTTGATTGTATCACCTGTTTTTATACCAAATAATTTAATTTGACTTTGAGAAACATACACATCATCCGGTGAAGGAAGATAATTATAGTCAGATGAACGCAAAAATCCGAATCCTTCGGCAGCGACTTCTAAAACACCTTCAGCGGTAACAACACCCACCAAATCGTACATTTCTTCCTCTTTCTCTCTTTCGGTTTGTTGAGGAGCACGGTTTTGATTGTTGTTATTGTTCTGATTCTGATTTTGTTTATGCTGGTTTTGATTATTTTGATTCTGGTTTTGATTCGGATTATTTTGATTGTTTTCTCTTTTGAAATTCGGGTTATTCGGATTGTTTGAATTGTTCGAATTATTTTGAGGATGTTGATTTCTATTGTTTTGATTTTTATCAAATCCTTGTCTTTGTTGATTGTTCTGATTTTGAACAGGAGCCGGATTTGTTTGTTTGTTCTCTAGATTCGCCGCAGCGTTTTCAGCCGCTTCTTTCAGTAACTTACTTGGATGAGGGTTTGGTTTATTCACTTTTGGAGCAGGTGTAACAACTGCTTCAGTTGGAGTTTTTACCTCATCTTTACTTTCAACTGCAGCGAAAAGATCCGGTTGTTCAGTTGCAGATTCCTCAGAAAGAATTACTTTTTTAATGGTTCTTGCTCTCTTTGGTTTTTCAGACGGAACAGCCTCGGATATAACCGCTTTTTCTTCAGTTACTTCTTTGGGCTTAATTTTAGCTACCGTTTCTTTTTCCTTTGCTATTTTGGGTTTAGCCGCTTTTGCAACTTTAGATTTTGCTGAATTTTCTCCAACAACTATTTGTTCGATTAGATCTGCTTTTTTTAAGGTTTCAAAATTTGCAATACCTAATGCTTTAGCAATTTCTTTTAAATCAGGGAGTTTTTTACTCTCTAAATCTTTTTTATCCATAAATGATAAATAAATATTGTTTTGAATGTTGAGGTGTTTCTTTCGAAATATTTTTTGGGATTTTTGCCTGAAACAAATAGTCCTTTCTTGTTTCGCGTTGCAATACTACAAATTTTCTTTGTTATAGCAATAGAAGTTTGAAAAAATAAAGTGTTAATTTCTTGTTATTTTAAATGAGGAATGGTAATGTATTGGCGAACAGTGTTTTTGTTGCTTTTGTAAGGATTAGTTTATTAGTTTATTGGTGTAGGTTGTAACGTTTGTTCTAGAAATTCCAATCATTTTATTATTTCTATATTTGACAATCAATTTCATGAA
>CAIUKX010000398.1 GCA_903899795.1 uncultured Flavobacteriales bacterium | reverse complement strand
TCAAATACAATGGTAATCAAAACACATAAAATATGAACCAAGAATTTGCAGATAAAATAAGAGATGATTTTGAAAAATTAACGGGTGTAAATTGTACCATTCAATTTATGGAAATGGGTGAAAGTCATATCCCAACAAGATTACTATCTAGTGAACAAGGTGTTTATATTTTTTTCAGAAACCAACAATCATTTAAAGTTGGTAAAGCAGGATCGAATAGTCAAGCAAGATGGAATTCTCACCATTATAATTTAGATGAGAAAACCCCAAGTACTTTTCCAAAATCATTTATGGCTGATCTCGATAATTTTAAATCTTATTTTCCAGAAGAAATACATTTTGAAATGGAAAATTTAAACAGAGAAAGTATAAAAATGTGGGTGCGAAATAATTTATCGAGAATCGAATTTAAAATTTCAAGCGAAGAATCTAAAATCGTATTAAATTTACTTGAAGCTTTGGTGCAATTTCATTTCCCTCCCATTTATGAAGGTCGTCAAAGTAATTAATGTATATTACATAAAACAAGCAAAAGCGCCAAAAGTAGAAAGCTTTTTATTTGCAAGCGTATGAAGATAAACTCACCTAAAAATAATTAGACAAATTAAAACATGGAAAGGCTAACAAAGATAGGATTTATAAAAATTGGGGAATGGAATTTGAAAAGTAATTTCAAACACACCATAACAAAAAATCTAGAAAAAAGGAACCTACTTTACTCTTTTGTAAGCGATTCTAAAGTATTATATATTGGAAAAACTGCTGATACTTTAAAAAACAGAATGAATGGGTATAAAAATGCGGGAGGTTCACAAAGAACTAATATTAGAGTTAAAAAAGAAATTATTGAACTGTTAGGTAAAAATAAGGATGTACATATTTATATATTAATTGATGATGCTAATCTGGCTTTTAAAAAGTATAAAATAAGTTTAGCAGCAGGTTTAGAAGATAATCTTATTGCTGACATTAGGCCTGAATGGAATTTTAGAGGTAATAACAGAATTAAAGAGCATGAAATGCCTCCAGAGGATAGAAATATAATTGTTGAAAGTATACTACCTATATTGAATAAATCTAAAACGGTAGAAATTATATTAGGTAAGGAGTATTGGGATAAAGGATTTTTTAATTTTTCAAAAAAAGAAATTGATTTATTGCCAAAAGAGCCATCGAAAATACGTTTTTTACTTGGAGATAATTCTGATTTTATAGAAGGTAATTTTCTATTCGCAACAATTAATGGACAACCAAGAGTAACACAAAATATAAGTTTAAAAGAATGGTTTCAATCCAATTATAAAATGGGAGATAAAATTAAAGTTGAGATTATTGAACCAACATTATTAAAGATACACTAGGCAGATTAGGAATTAATTATGGACTAAGAAAAATAATGCCAGCTACTAATATATATTAGTACTAGCAGAAAAAGAATCAGATTTTCTTGAATCTAAAGGGGTAATCGTACATAAATTTTATGGAGACAATGCAAAATTCAAAGATATAGTAAAAGTATCTTCTAATTGTAGTTTTTTTATTTATAGAGGACATGGAGGAAAAACTGAATGTCTATCTTTAATGAGAGAAACTCCTATTTATTACACAGATCCTATTACTAAGAAAAAGAAAGAATTTTATTACGATAATATTGATACTATTAGAATGAAAGATCTAAAACTTAAGAAAAATTCTATAGTTATATTAAATCATGTTTGTTTTTCTGCTGGATCTTC
>CAIUKX010000397.1 GCA_903899795.1 uncultured Flavobacteriales bacterium | reverse complement strand
AGCTATTGCTGAAGAAGAAACAGAAATTTTGTTTATTCCAATTGACAAGGTGATGCTGTTGATTAAAGAATACCCAGAATGGCTCGAGTACATCTTTCGACTTTATCACAAACGCTTTGAAGAATTGCTCGATGTAGTTAATGCAATTGCTTTCAAAAAAATGGATGAACGCATTCTTAATTTCATCCAAAAAAAATGTGAATTAACCGGAAGTAAAACACTTACCATCACGCATGAACAACTAGCTAATGAGTTGGGTTCAGCCCGTGTTGTTATTTCACGATTACTGAAACAAATGGAAGACGAAAAATTAGTTGTATTGGGTAGGAATAAAATTACTCTTATGTAACAAATGTGACTGAACAGTTCATTTATTAATCTCAATTTTGAATGCATTAATCATTAACGAAAGAAATAGTAAAAGACATGAATATTGAACAATTTATTGCAGAGAAAAAAGGAACGATTGTAGATGTAAGATCTGTTGAAGAATTTAACGGTGGAAATGCACCTGGATCGATCAATATTCCTTTACAGGAAATTCCGCAACGCGTGAATGAATTTCAAAATTTTCAGGAGCCAATCATTGTATGTTGCGCATCAGGAATGAGAAGCGGACAAGCACAACAATTTCTTTCTTCAAAAGGTTATGAATGCTACAATGCAGGTTCTTGGGTAAATGTAAGACAATATCAATCTCAAGCGATCTAAAAATGTTACAAGCAATTAAGCAACTTTTAGGAATCGGTCCTAAAGCAGATTTTAAAGAATTGGTAAAACAAGGCGCCATCATCGTGGATGTTCGCACAAAAGGAGAATATTCTTCAGGAGCCATCAAAGGTTCTATAAATATTCCTTTGGATCAATTGAGTTCCAATCTTGGAAAATTGAAAGATAAAAATACTCCTGTTATTACCTGTTGTGCTTCTGGAATGAGAAGTGCTTCAGCCAAATCTATACTAAAATCCAATGGGTATAGTCAAGTATACAACGGTGGTGGTTGGTATGGTTTAAACAGAATAATTAATTAAGAAACAACATGAAAAGTTTGTCAATAATCAGTTCGATACTCCTAACAGGACTTCTACTTAGCTGTTCCGGTAAATATGCGGTATCGCCAGCTGAATTTTCTAAAAACATGGAGAAGACTGAAGATAAAATCATTCTTGATGTTCGCACTCCCGAAGAATTTTCTGCCGGACACATCAAAAATGCAATCAATGTAGATTGGAACGGTGATGATTTTGATGGTGGAGTTTCCAAACTGGATAAATCCAAAACAGTTTTTGTATACTGCCACTCCGGTCGTCGAAGTGCTGCTGCATCCAGCGAATTAAAATCATTGGGATTCAATAAAATTCAGGATTTGGATGGTGGTATGGCAGCTTGGTCATCGGCAAATTATGCTGTAACTACTGAATAACATTTATCAATTTGTACTAAAAATGGGAGATTGGAAGGTTCTGATCTCCTTTTTCTTTTTTATTTAATTTAATCTTCAATTTAAAAGACTAATAATCAAATAGCTATTAAAAAGCTTTAAAAAAAAGATCGTATAATTAAACTTTTTATATAATTCCTTCGTTATGGTAGAATATATCATGTAAACTAAAAAAATGAAATCTACTCGTGTTACCAGCATTGTAATCCTCTTAGCAGTTATTGGATTCATCATTCCTTCCTGTCACAAAGGTAAAAAAGTCACTAATGTCAGTTCTGCCGGAAGTTCCAAAAGTCACAATAGAGGACAAAACTGTATGAACTGTCATAAATCCGGGGGGGAAGGAGCTGAAGGTGGTTGGTTTCAAGCTGCCGGTACCGTTTATGATAGTTTACAAAACAATACCGTTTCCAGTGGAAATGTATATTTCTATACGGGACCTAATGGTAAAGGAACAGTAAAATATACCTTGCAAGTAGATGCTTTAGGGAACTTCTATACGACGAATGCAATGGATTTTGGAACAGGTTTGTATCCAGCCATTCAAGGTCAAACACTAACAAAGCACATGGTTTCATCTATAACAACTGGGCAATGTAACAGCTGTCATGGAGTTACAACCGGTAAAATCTGGGTGAAGTAAACCATATGATTTTAATCGAGAGTAAAACGTTAACCTTTGATGAAAAAAACATCGCTTTAACACTCTGGAACAATGAATATCCAGCTTCCATCGTTCATGCGACGATGGAAGCTTTTGAGTCATATTTAGACTCACGCTCAGAAACTCAACATTATCTTTTATACAACGAGTCAAAAACGTTGGTTGGTTGGGCTTTTACCTATTCCTGTGATGAAGAAAATTGGTTTGGTTTAATTATTCATTCGGATTTTCAACACAAAGGATATGGAAAAATTCTGATCGAGTTATTAAAACAAAATAATCCTGCATTAAGCGGTTGGGTGATCGATCATGATAACAGTATTAAAGCAGATGGTACCCATTACCTAACACCACTCCATTTTTATTTGAAACACCAATTCCAATTGGAAGAGAAGATCAGACTGGAAAATGATCATATTTCAGCCGTAAAGATTCGATTTCAAAAATAAATGTAAAAATTTAGACTTGAACCATAATTATTCGTCAACAATTTTGCTCTACAGTTTTTAAAACTTAGGCTCAGTATTTTATTTTTTATGACGAAAAGCCCCATCATCTGAAAAATAGTTCATTTTCCTCCACTTTGTCTTCTTATTGTCTACCCAAAATATTTGTATAATCCTGGAAGTTGACTGACCTTTGCTACCATAGTAGTGTTAGGTAAGTAGTGTAGCAAAAGAGGGTATTCCTTAATTGGTATATCCTCTTTTTTTTTTCAAAAATTGAGTCGAAAACAAGGCAAGAATCAATTAAGATGATTTCTTCGACAACAGTATACTATAACCATAACTAAATAGAACCTTATCTTTTTTTCCAACTGTCCACCTCGTGTCTCCCCAACTATTTTGGATGCCCGAAGCCGATTGCGGAAATTTGCTGTAACTGAATAACAACAGCAATTATGAATTTCACAAGACTACATCTCGTACTACTCCCTTTTTTATTAATCCCAATTATTTCTTGGTCGACGACTGTTATTACTGTCGGAGCCTCGGGAGCAGATTATACAACCGTTGCAAATGCTTACGCATCCTGCACTGGTTCAACTGATTATGTGATTGAAATCAAAAGCAACTATACAACAGAGTCATTACCAATTACTTTGGGACAATTGATCAACAAAAGCACAACGAACACAGTCACTATTCGTCCACAAAGCGGAGTGACAGGTCTAACTATTACATCAGGATCCGCTTCAGACATTTTCATTTTCAACGGTGCCGATTTCGTCATCATTGACGGTCGTCCGGGAGGAATCGGAACAACTGATTTTACAGTAGAAAATACACAAACAACAACCAACAAACATGCGATTTCTTTTACAAATGATGCAACATACAATACAATCCGATATTGTACGATTAAAGCTTCAAGTTACGTTGCCAGTAATCCATCATTAAATCCTCAAATCAATTGTGTTATCAATATCAACGAAGGTGTTGGTTCCAGTAATTGTGACAACTTAACTATTGATAATTGTCTCATTACAAAATCGGGAACGAATCGACCTACTACACTCATTGGCGTTTCAGTGAATACAACGGAAATATCTCTGGATAATTTGTGGATCACGAATTGCCAACTTTCCGAGTTCCAATATTATGGTCTTTGTTGTAACTATACAGTTACAGGATTAAATGTAAGTAACAATAGTCTTTTTTCAGCAACAACTATCACCAACACCTACTCCAATACCTATTGTATTTATGCTGTTCGATCCAACAACGGAGGCATGACGATCAATAACAATTATATTGGCGGACAAACTGCCAATTGTGGAGGAAGTGCTATGGCCATCAGTTCTGCTTTCCGTGATTTTTTAGGTATCAAAGTCAGTTCGTATGGAAATACAGCTACAATTAATGGTAATACAATTCAAAACATTACTTTTACAGTAAGTTCTTCTAATTCTAATGGTATTACAGGAATAGAAGTAGATGGGACATCCACCTTTACCATTGGACAATCAGGATCAGGTAACATATATGGTAGTACAACAGGTACGGCATCGCTTTCCATTTTGGGAACAGCAAAAGCCAATTTAACGGGAGTAAAATATCTGGGTACAGGCGCTGCAAGTATAGCCTATAACACTTTTGGGGCACTGTACACCAACGCTAGTTCAGGTTCTGACATTTGTGGAATATCAATTTCAGGAACTTCAAATACTACCATTGATAACAATACTTTTGGCAATAGCACAGCGCTCAATATCAGCAATTTAAGAAATACACCAATCTATTTTATTTTATTGTCAACTACTGGGAATTATACAGTAACCAATAACACCATGCAAAATGTTACAGCGGGCAGTTTTACCGGATGTATTCTTAGTTTTGTTTATTTAAATGCGAATGGAACTTTGACTGCAACTGGCAATTCATGTTCAAATATCACCTATAGTGGAAATTCTCAAATCAATTTATTTTATATCAATTCCAATGCAAACTGTACTTTAAATTCCAATACAATAGGCAGTTCTGCCACCAACAATATCACCACATCTGCCAATCGGACTGTTATTCCCTTCTATTTGATTGGTGGAGGAACTTATACTTGTAACAATAATACCATACAGCAAATTAGTATTACTAATGGGTTAAACTCAGGTTTTTTCGGTGGGATCTATTTAACAAGTGGAACATTAACTGCAAATGGGAATACCATCAGCAACATTACCTCTTCAGGGGGTATCGGTAATACCTATGGCATTTATGTAGGAACAAATGCTTCCCATACAATTACAAATAATACAATTCATACCTTTAATACAGCATCAACTTTATTCTATGGAATTTATGCTACTGGAGGATCAACATCCACCAGTATAGCTGTAAGTTCAAATACCATTGGTTTGAATACTGCTGGGAATACAACAACTTCAAATGTGAATATGTATGGAATTTATCTAAATGCTGCAAACTATACCTGTACCAACAACATTGTCCAAGGTCTCTCCTCTACTTCAGGCACAGCTGCCATTATTGGTATTGATTTTGTCGGGAATTCGATAATTGATTGCGAATACAATACGATACAAACGCTGACACAAAGCAGCAGTTCAGGAACATTGACAGGTATTTATCTAGATGCTTCAGTAACCAACACTTCTTATACACTTTCTAATAACTCAATCAATCATTTCACAAATGGGACAGGATCATTGACACCTATACAAATAAATGCAGCAGGACAAGGTGCGGGTATCGTAGATGTAGTTGCTGTTGCAGATACATTAGATACTAACTATGCAGCAGTTTACTATCCTTGGATTAAAACAATT
>CAIUKX010000396.1 GCA_903899795.1 uncultured Flavobacteriales bacterium | reverse complement strand
TTTCTACATTTTGGGAGTTTATGTTGTCCTTCAATTTGCATGGTGGGGTTATCATTTGATTGAACTTACAAAGGAAATTTCAGTTGAAAAATCCACTATTTCCAAAAGAGTTTTTATGATCATCAGCGAAGGATTCGTATTCTTTTTGATCTTGATTTTGGGTCTTTGGAAAATACGAAGTTCGATCAAAAAGGATTTGAAATTTTCGGAACGGCAAAATAATTTTTTATTGTCAGTAACACATGAATTGAAAACACCTTTGGCTGCCAATAAATTATACCTTCAAACAGTTGTCAAACGTGATTTGGATGCCGAAAAACGAACGGAACTGATCGAAAAAGCAATCGCTGAAAATCAACGTCTCGAAGCTATGATCGATAATATTTTGAATGCATCCCGCCTGGAAAATCGTTCCATTCAAGTTCACAAGGAACTGTTTGAGCTTTCAAAATTATTTCATGAAATAGCGGATCGATTTAATAAAAGCTTACAGTCTGAGATCATTCAATTGGATGTATTGCAGCATGTTTCAATTGAAGCAGATAAATTTATGATTGAAACAATAGTTAATAATCTCATTGAAAACGCATTGAAATATGCTGGTAATCAACTCCCCATTCTGCTCTATTTGAAGAAAACTGAGAATTCAAGAATTGTTTTTGGGGTAAAAGATCAAGGACCGGGTGTTAATTCTTCGTTTCAATCGGAAATTTTTCACAAATTTGTAAGAGCTGGAAATGAAGAAACCCGCTCTCAAAAAGGAACTGGACTTGGACTTTTTATAGTCGCTGAATTGGTTCGGATTCACGGGGGAAAAATTACATATAAAAACAACCAACCTGTAGGGGCAAATTTTGAAATAATAGTATGAATATGACACAACATTTTGGACTTATCATTTTGGATGGTTGGGGTATCGGAGATAAATCAAAATCTGATGCGGTATACAATGCCAATACCCCTTTCATGGATTATTTAATGGCGAATCATCCTCATGCAAAATTGAAAACTTGTGGCGAAGACGTTGGATTACCTGAAGGTCAAATGGGAAATTCTGAAGTTGGTCATATGAATATTGGAGCTGGGAGAATTGTATATCAGGAATTAACCAGAATTAATAAATCAATCCGAGAAGGAGAGTTTTTCAAGAATGAAGTGCTTTTGGATGCTATTCATATAGCAAAAAAAAATAATGTAGCGCTTCACTTGATAGGTTTGGTTTCAAAAGGAGGTGTTCACAGTTCTCAAGAGCATATCTATGCTATTTGTAAATTGGCGAAACAGGAAGGTATGGAAAATGTTTTTATTCATGCTTTTACCGATGGGAGAGACTGTGATCCGAAAAGTGGTTTGGCTTTTGTTGAAGAATTGGAAAGTGAATTAAAAGCGTCTGTAGGGAAAGTAGCGACAATTGTTGGACGCTATTATGCAATGGACAGAGATAACCGTTGGGAGCGTGTTAAGTTTGCGTATGATGCGATGGTAAAAGGTGTTGGTACAACTTATTCATCCGCAAAGGAAGCAATCCAATCTTCGTACGATAAAGATGTTACCGATGAGTTTATTCAACCGGCTATTATTACTGAAAATGGTCAGCCGATTGCAACCATAAAAGACAATGATGTATTACTCTCATTTAATTTTAGAACCGATCGTCCACGGGAAATTAGTATCGCTTTATCACAAAAAGATTTTCCGGAATACGAAATGAAGAAATTGAATCTTCATTATTATACGATGACC
>CAIUKX010000395.1 GCA_903899795.1 uncultured Flavobacteriales bacterium | reverse complement strand
TGTTTTTTTTGAGAAAACAGAAAGCGAAGCAATCGTTTCTTTGAGCCAAATTCCAATATTTTCTTTCACATTGATCTCTATTTCCTCTTTTTGGGTATTGAAAACCAATCGAATCATGACCTGACTTTTTCCTTTTTTATTTCGGGTATAATTTTCTTTTTCAGGAGTTAAACCATGCCAGATTAGTTTGGATGTAGGTTTTATTTCCTTTTCTTCTGAAGTGTCGATGCAGCGTTCGATGAATTTACGTGGTACAATTGTTTTCGGAATTTTAAAATCAAACCATTCATGTAAGGGGAGTTCAAATCCGACTCCATGCATGTAATTGAAAAGAGATTTTTTTAATCCTTCACTAAACTTTTCATGGTTACATCCAGTTGGGTCGTCAAAAAATAAATCATTATTGGCAAAGCTTCCGATTTGATTTTCATGGATTTGAATGGTGAATTTTTCAGGATTTAAACCAACTGGGCTATGAGTTGTCAACGCAAATTGATGCCAAAAACCGGATTGAACAATTCCTAACTCAAATAATTGTCTCACAACTTCCATCGAATCAATGGTTTCTTGTTCGGTTTGAGTAGGATAGCCGTACATCAAATAAGCATGAACCATAATACCACTTTGGGTAAAATTGTCAGTCACTTTTGCGACTTGTGCCACAGTTACTCCTTTATCAATTAAGCGTAATAGACGGTCAGAGGCAACCTCTAGTCCACCGGAAACAGCAATACATCCTGATTTTGCTAAAAGTCGACAGAGGTCGAAAGAAAAACTTTTTTCAAATCGAATGTTTGTCCACCAAACGATAACGAGTCTCCGTCTGAGAATTTCCAATGCTAGTTCGCGCATGAGTGCAGGTGGAGCAGCTTCATCAACAAAGTGAAAACCATTGTTGCCTGTTTGTTGAATGATTTCTTCAATTCGGTCGACTAGAATTTCAGCTGTAGTGGCTTCGTATATTTTGATGTAGTCCAAGGAAATATCACAGAAAGTACATTTTCCCCAGTAACAGCCATGTGCAAGCGTAAGTTTATTCCATCTTCCATCACTCCACAATCGATGCATGGGGTTGGCAATTTCAATAACCGATAAATAGCGATCGAGTGGTAAATCAGAATAGTCCGGTGTTCCTAGATCTTTTTGTTTGAAATCAGGAAGTGTTGAGCCATTGTAATAAACGACTGCATCGTTTTGGAGACAGAAAGTACGTTTGAGTTGATCAATAGAAAGCTTACCTTCCAAATGTCTGATAAGTGTTAAGAGTGGAGCTTCACCATCATCAAGCGTAATAAAATCAAGGTACTCAAAAACACGAGGATCACTCAGTGATCGTAATTCAGTATTAGGATAACCTCCTCCGATGGCAACTTTTATTTCTGGTCTGTTTTGTTTGATCCACTGACCACATTTCAAGGCACTGTATAAATTCCCTGGAAAAGGAACAGTTAGAGCAACCAAACTTGGTTTTTCCTGTTCAATTTTTTGCTTAAGTAATTCAATAAGAATCGAATCGATATATGTATTAGGTTCTTGCAGTGCAGAATAAATTTCATCGAAAGTCGAAGCAGATCGTCCCAAACGTTCAGCATATCTACTGAAGCCAAAATGAGGATCAACAGCTTCGATGATTAAATCGGAAAGATCTTCTAGGTATAAAGTAGCAAGATGTCTGGCTTTATCTCGAATTCCCATGGTACCGAATGCCCATTCCAATTCTTCCAATTGAGCAAAACGAGAAGCTTCAGGTAAATAGTTTCGTTCGGAAATCAGGTAAGCTAACGTTGGATTTTTATCGTGAAGAAACGAAATTACAGCATCAATTGTATGAATATAATCTTCTTGCAGGTGAATGATTCTCTTGCTATTGGAGGAAAGTTGTTCGTTACTAATTGTAGAAAAAAGATGAGCCAAGCCAGTTGAAGAAAAAAGTGACAAGATTACTTCTATTCCCAAATCGGCTTGTGATGCATCTATTTTTTGAGAATTGAAAAAACCTTTGAGATAAGCCGTAGCAGGGTAGGGCGTATTCAACTGGGTAAATGGAGGAGTAATGAATAATACTTTTTGCTGCTTCAACGTGTGACTATTTTCGAGCAAATTTAGCCATTATTTAGGTATAAATTAATCGAATTCAGGTTTTGAATTAAATCATTTCAGATGTTGATTTTCAATTAATTTATAGACGAATTCCAGTTGAAGGTCTTCTGTATCATCCCAATGATCACTTGGTTTGACTTCATAGGTTGGTGGAACTCCACCTTTGTTATCGGTTAGAGGTACCGAATTCACATATTTCATCGGATTGATTTTGATGTGTAAGTTGGAATTGGGTAATTTCAATATCAAATTTCCTGAACTACAGCGGTAATAGCTACCTCCAGTCTCTTCTCCGACAGTAATAGCTCCTGAATATTGTTTTAAAATCGAAGTTAGGTTAGCTGCTGCAGAAAAAGTCCAACCATCCGTTAAGATATATAAGTTTCCTTTGAAAAGCGGGTCGTGCGGAACAGTTTCCTTAACAGTTGTCATTTTTCCGTTAAGTGTAATTATGCGCGTACAAAAAATCGAGATTCGTTGTGAGTCAAAAGGTCTTTGGTAGTGATAATCAGGTTTTTTCTTTCCTTGAAGTGTGCGATATTCATAAGTGTAGCTACTATCACAAAAATACCCGGTCAAGTAGTACTGTGATAAACCTCCTATATTTCCTCGTAAATCAATGATTAAATTGTCAATGGAGAATTGTTGTAAATACACAAAAAAAGAATCCAGCTGTAGTTTGTAAGTGTTATTTCTAGGCAGAGGGTTGGGAAGAATAAGTAAAGCTCTGTTTTGAACAGTGTCAATATGTCGTTCCAAATGTTTGTAATAATCAGATTCTTTTACTCGATCTTTTTGGGGTTCAACAGCATCAAAAGAAGTGCTTATTGTATCTTTTTTTTCGTTAAGGTATTGAATAGTAAACTTCTGAGGTTGATTTTTGAAACAATAATAATAGAACATGAATTTAAATTTCATCCGTTCGTCTTTATGCGTTTGGTTGTAGCCGTCTGAACTGATGTATTCGGAAAGATAACTGGCTATATCTGATATTTTTTCACCATTAATGGTAGTGATCTGAGTGTATTTAGGAATGGTGTGTTGAGCATTAACGAAATCATTTTTGACAAAAAGTTTGCCATTGATATAATAAACTTCAAAGGGTAAAGTCGATTTATTTTTGAGATAATTGGTGTAGATTTTTTTGACCATGATAACTGTGTGTCCACAACGTATCGAAGCTACACATTTAGCATAGAATTTATAAATTTCCAAATCGGTACGTGGAACAAGTAAGGCATTTCGGAGTGTGTCGAGCTTATCAGCAAATTCTTTTTCCGTCGTATAATAATAAAGTCCTGCTGAATTAGAGATAATTGCCTTTTTGAAAATTTCGAAATCCTTCAACTGTTTTTTAACACTTGTTTTTTGTGGGGAAC
>CAIUKX010000394.1 GCA_903899795.1 uncultured Flavobacteriales bacterium | reverse complement strand
CATCGGAATTAATTTTTGTAACGAAAACTAAACTTTCAATCTCTCTTCTGTACATATATTTTATCAAACGAAAAGGAAACCAAGGATTTGAAATAATAAGCCGACTCGATTGAATATCCTTTGATTTGTCGGGTAGTTGTTACAATATATTCCTTTCCGGTATATATTACACGGTGTTTTTTCTTCGTGGCATTTTTGTGATAATCATTAAATTCGAATCCTGCATCTATCTTATTTACCGGAACTTTCAAATCATTTATCACATGATTACTAGCATTCCATTTTGCTTCATTGATCCGAAAATAATCATAGGTTGAGCTGAAAGTAAACAGAACAATCAACAATAACGTTAAACAAGGGATTACCATAGATGAATTCCAGTCAACCGTTTTCACCATTACCATTAGCAGAAACGGTAATAAGAATAACAAATACCTATCGTTAGCGAAATTCAAACAAACCAACCCTAGATAAGAAAACGATAGAATTAAATAAAACAATCCGATCAGTGACTCTATGCTTTGACTGCTCTTTTTAATCGATTCAATTACCGAAATCATGATCAGAAAATAGCTCATTCCTCCAATCAAACTTATCAACCTGACAATAATTCTCGGAATTCCTTCATCAAAAACAATGTGCTCAGTGTTCAATCCATCCATAATAACAGGTCCGGTACCTCCAGGATAGAACATATTTCCAACATACGGTGTAAACCAAACAGTATATACTAATTTGTAAACCAGAAAGATGAAATAGGCACAAAATAAAATCTGATAACGCAAGGAGGAATTCATAATTCTTATGTATCGTTTCAAGTTGAATAATACTATCGGTAGTACAAAAAGTCCAAGGGTTGTGAAAGCAGTGAACAAGTAACAAAAAAACAGCAAAGTTCCATTCTCCGGCTTCATCTGAAGATAATTCAAAACAGCATGAAACTGCATGTTATAACAAATCGGAAGCAGTTCATATTTCCTCATCACTATTTCATAAATCACTAAAAATGATGTATTCAGAAGTAATGGTAACATAGCGATCAGACCGATTTTTAGTGTTAATTTATTATTCCAGAAATACAGCAGCATAAAAGTAAAAGGCACCAAAACTCCGGTTTGCCTTGTCATTGTAGACAGTAGCGTAAATAGAATCAGGAACAAATAGTATTTTGTCCGAAATTCTTGTAGCAATTTGATGATGTAGTAAAACGAAAATACAGCGAAAAACACAGCTATCACATCCGGCATAAATGTATTGGAAAGTGAAAAAAACAGCGGATTAAAGACCAATAAAAGCAAAACAAAAATTCGTTGTCTGTTTTTTTGAAGATAAACACTCAACATGTTATTCATCAGATAAATCAGCATGACAGCCATTGATACTGAAATCAATCTATGTACAAAAAAAGAAGTTCCAACTATCTTGGTGACTATTACTCCCAACACAAATTGAGTCACCAAAGGAATAGCCGTTTGATCTGCCAGGCCGATCTGACCAGTTTTTACAAAATAATTTACAGCTTTCGAATACTGCCAGTCATCGTTTAACGGAAACTCACCAGTTGGATTCAATAGCAGTTCAGCACATAAAAAACAGAAAAGAACCAACCAAAAAGAGAACATTTTGTGCCTGCTTATCCAATCCTTTATTGCTACAGCACTAAGTTTATTCATATCTTAATGACTATTAATCTATTGATCCAACATTTTTCCCAGCTATCCATGCAGTCGTCCACGCAGCCTGAAAGTTAAATCCTCCGGTTACTCCATCGATATCTAAAACTTCTCCAGCAAAAAACAAGCCTGGCACTACCCTGCTTTCCATCGATTTGAAATCAACCTCTTCCAATGCTATACCGCCTGCTGTAACAAATTCCTCTTTAAATGTCGTCTTCCCAGAAACTTCATAACGATCGTTCAACAATATATTTACCAATCGGTTCACTCCCTTTTTCCCGATTTCTTTCCAGCGATGTGAAGGTTCTATCAGTGATTTTTGCAATAAAAAATTCCACAATCGATTGGTCATTGGGTACGGATTGAGATTTCCAATCATCTTCCCTCCGTGTCCCTCAATCACCTTTTCAATTTCAAGACGAACATCATTTTCTTTTCTTTCATTCAACCAATTCACCAAAATGGAAAAATGATAATTTTTGTCCGCTAATAATCTAGCTCCCCAAGCAGAAAGTTTTAAGACAGCTGGCCCGCTCATTCCCCAATGTGTGATCAATAAAGGTCCATTTGCCATCAATTTAGTTGCTTCGATTCGAACAGTCGTTTCTTCAACAACATTCCCCATCAATGCACTAACAGGATTTTGAGGCATATTAAACGTAAACAAAGAAGGTAAAGGTTCAACAATCGAGTGTCCCATTTTTTCTATCCATTCCCATCCCGATCTCTTGGGATGTCCTCCCGTTGTGATGATAACTTTATCCGCAGTTATTTCTTCGGTGGAAGATCGAATCAAAAAAGTTCCATCTGACAAAACCTCTATCGATTGAACTCCAAATTGTGTTTTAATTTGAATATTTTTCGAGATACATTCCTTCAGAAAACAATCAATTATCGTTTGTGAATCATTCGATTTTGGAAAAACACAATTATCTTCCATGATGGTAAGCGGTATGTTTCTCTTTTGAAACCAGTCCATTGTTGATTGAGCATTGAACTGTTCAAAAGCTTTTCTTAATGAATTTCCTCCTCGCGGATAAAACTTCGCCAATTCTTTATTATCAAAGCAAGCATTGGTAACGTTACATCTTCCTCCACCGGAAACTTTAACTTTAGATAACAGCTTGGTTGATTTTTCCACTATCAGTACATCTAAATGAGGAAAATGTTCTTTCGTTGACAGAGCTGAAAAAAAACCTGCAGCCCCTCCTCCCACGATCACCACTTTTTTAGAATCCTTCATAACCACAAAACTAGGTCGAAAATTCTGAATTTACTTCTAATTCTGATACTAATTTTATTTTATTCATGACAGACGGTAACTGCGATTGAGATAAATTATGATACATTTGTAAAAATTAAGCTCTATGAGACATATATATTCCTTTTCATTCATCTTGGTATTTCTTACATGTCATAACACTTGGAGTCAGTTTACCCTACCAAAATTGAATTACTCTTACGAAGCACTGGAACCATCTATTGACTCATTGACAATGTCGATTCATTACGGGAAACATCATCAAACCTATGTTAACAATCTGAACAAAGCAGTAGTTGGCATCCATGCTGATTCCAGCAGTTTGATAAGCCTTATGCTGCACGTTAGCAAACGTTCTGAAGCAATTCGTAATAACGGAGGTGGTCATTACAATCACTCCTTATTTTGGGAGATATTATCACCAAAAAAGAACACAAAACCATCGGATGAACTTTCAAAGGCAATCCAGGAAAATTTTGTAAATCTTGACTCATTAAAAAAGATGGTCAATCAAGCAGCCTCAACACGATTTGGTTCAGGTTGGGCTTGGGTAATTGTAACCCCTGATAAAAAATTAGCGGTGTGCTCTACCCCAAATCAAGATAATCCTTTGATGGATATTTCAAAAATGAGAGGAATTCCAATACTGGCTATTGATGTTTGGGAACATGCTTATTACTTGAAATACCAGAACAAAAGAGTGGATTACCTCGGTGCGATTTGGAACGTAATCGATTGGGAAGTCATTTCTAAAAAATATGCTGAGGCACTTGTTGATCCTTTGCTGCCGCATTTGAAGAGAAAATTATAATCAATTGGTAACGTGATCGAAAAATAACCCGATCTCCCCAATTGCTACTCCATTTTCATTCGTTGCTTCAACAACAAATTGAATTCCGAACTCGGAAGTATCAATGTAGTTAGAATTCAGTAATATTCGTTCACCGGCAAATGCCAGTCTAAAAGCTGCCAAATCCGCTTTTGAAAGAGCATATCTGATGTTTTGCCTCTTTAGGATTCTTTTCAAATGCTTACCTGCCAAATTAATCATTGCCGAACTTAAAATAGCAATGGGTAATGCTGGGAAATTCTCAAAATGTCCTAAGCATTGCTCAGGTTGAACCACGCCTATATCTCCTTTCAAATTATTCTTACGGGATCTCAAATTGTCGATTTCAATTTGTCGAGTATATGGATTGTTAATTTGAGATGGTTTAGCAAACACATAATTTGATTGAAATAAACGTGAGAATATATCTTCTTTAATAATCTGATACGTTATTTCCATTGTAAATACTTGTCGCCCGAATTCTGTAAACAATTTCGTTTCCACTTTTCCCGTTTTTCCTTTCAGATCGAGGGAAATTAACTTTGCTTGTCCAATTAACTTACTTTTTGCTTTATTTTGATTGAACTGGATTCCCGTCAAATCTTTATGCCTGTATACCGTCGTCGCATGAGTAACCAAATAATAATGTTTGCTTTTATCTTCGTTTTCCAAAGCGAGTAGTCCTGACCCAAGTATCGCTAAATGTCTTCCTGCCTCTGATGAAGAAATAATTGTAGCTTCATCCGTCTCATTATTCTCAATAAAACAAATGCCTTCCAAAATACCATTTTGAAGTAACGCCAAATCATATAAAGCATAATATGGTGGAGTAATACAAATTAAGTCTCTCACCAAAAATTCAATCGGATTAAGATGTAGTCTTTCTAACATAAAATTTCATTGTTCTTTCGGCAAATATACATTTAACAACCTATTCAATAACTATTTTTTTAATTATTTAATTGAGTCGTCGCAAGTTTACCACAACGTAAATAGATTACTTTTCGCTGTGAGATATTTGTAGAAAAAAGTTATGACAATAATTGAATTTTTACATTATT
>CAIUKX010000393.1 GCA_903899795.1 uncultured Flavobacteriales bacterium | reverse complement strand
TTATCGATTTATTTTTAACAAATAATAATCAATTCGTTTTTATTCTATATGTTCTATAGAATTTATATTTAAATAATATAATTTTGCGGTAATAAAATATTGTTAAATATCTAAAATTACGTTATTAATGAAAAAACTACTATTTATTACTACTGCTCTATTGACTGTTTCGAACACCTATAGTCAACAGTTATTAACCGAAGATTTCAATGGTCTAACTGTTGGAGATTTATCAAACTCAACAGTTACTTATGCTGCTTCAAATGCAGGACAAAATTCAAGGACGATTTATGATTTTATGGCTACACCCACCAATTCATCTTTCAGGTGGTAAATGTTGGTGGAAGCAACAATCGTTTTTCTTTGACCGGAAGTCCTTTGCCCGCTAGTACTACAAGTCCCACTGAAAATATCTATGTACAAAAAAACATCAGCTGGGGAACACGAACGAACGTTAATGACATTGTTGTTGCTCAAACGATATTGAATACAGGTGCTTCTTCGACCAGTAAAAACGAGTTTATTTTTGGAATCTATAATACTACAAGATTGAAAGCTCTTGTCGCTTTTAGATACCTACATTCAACCAATGTTTTGAATGGATTAGTATACGATAGCACCGGAACAACATCTTATGGAAATTACACACATTCGACCATAGCAACAGGCAATACTGCATTGACTTTGTTAGATAATACAGATTATTTATTGAGATTGTATTACGATATCAATTCAGGAACTTCCAGATTATATGTGGCTTTGAACTCATCTCCAAATACAGCCATCGCTGATTTCAGCTTAACGAGCGCGCTCACGTCAGATGTGGCTTTATTAGTATTATCAGCACGAGCAGGAACCTCCAATGCTTCTTCAACTTCGGTTCAGTTTGATAATATTTCTGTAGATGCACGGCCATGCCTCAATTATACAACAATCGCAAATTCTAATTTTTCATATGCGAGTGGTTCACATTGCCTTGGAACAGCAAATTTATCACCAGTTTTAGTCGATGTAAATGCAACAGGAACATTTACATCAACTCCAGCTGGATTAACGATTAATCCTACGACTGGGGTAATTGATTTAGGAATAGGTGTTTCAACAGCAGGTAATTATACAATCAAATTTGTTGCAAACAATGCCTGTGTTGATTCAATTGAGATAGCCATTTCTCTTTTGAATTGCGCGGGTATTGAAGAAATTGCTACTTCGGTATTTACAATTTATCCTAATCCTGCAAAAGATATTATTTCAATTACAGAATTAAAGGCGGAAGATGGAATCATTTTATTTTATGCAGCTGATGGAAAATTGATTGAAGCTAGAAAATTCAATAACTCACCAATCGAAACATTTGACGTGAAATCATTGAATTCTGGAATCTATTTTATTCTGATAGGGGAAGCTATACAAAAGGTGGTGATTGAATAAAGAAGAGGCTTTGCCATGTACGGAGAGGTCGCGACCTCTCCGTACAATAGCGAACCGAAAAGAAAATTCAACGTATTCCATCTTTGTTCATCACTTTTACAAAGTGAAAGCCTTTGGGTCCGAATCCTTGATTGTAATAAAAACGATGCGCCTTGAAGTTTGAAGTATAAGCATCAAGTACTTGAATGGTACAATTATTCAATACAGCTTTTCGTTCAAGGTATTGCGAAATTATTTTTCCCACACCTTTAGAACGGTATTCTTCCGCAACGATAACATTGTCAAGTTCAAGGTATTTTCCACACCACAATTTTGTCCCCAACCAATAACCACTGATTCCGACGCATTTTTCTCCGTCAAAAACGGCCACTTGCCCATAATTATTAGGAATCATGTCAGTGAGCATTTCGTGGTATTGAACTTCTGTTAAAGTTGGGTACAATTCCTGCATGACTCCGATATGAGTCATCATTTCTTCGATTCCATCTAATTCTTTTATTGTCATAATTTATTAATAAAATTCAACATTCAACATCAGCCTTCGATACAAAAATTGATTTCGTTGACCTACATCAATTTTCACTAAGTCTGACTAGCAATCAAGCATCAAACATTAAAAATTCAACATTAAAATATCATTTATACTTCAATACCAATTCCTCATAAAATAATTCATAAATCCTACGGTATTCATCATTCCAGGAATAACTTTCTTTGAAACCATGTGACTCAATCGGAAATACTGCCAATTCCCAATTTGTTTTTTCCAATTCGATAAACCGTTCGCTCAAACGAACAACGTCTTGGAATTGAACATTGTCGTCGACCATTCCGTGTAACATTAACAACCGGCCTTTGAGATTCTCAGCAAAATAGATGGGTGAACTTTTTCTGAAAGCATTCGGATCTGTTTCGGGAAAATTTAAAATATTACTGGTATAACCTTGATTGTAATGTGCCCAGTCGGTTACTGAACGTAAAGCTGCTCCACAAGGAAATTCACCGGGAGTTGTTAAAAGTGACATTAGGGTAATAAATCCACCGTAAGATCCTCCATAAATCCCAACTCTATTGGAATCGATCCCTAATTGCTGAACCAAATACTTCTTTCCATCGATGTGATCTTGTAAATCACGTCCTCCCATAAAACGATAAATTGCTGTTCGGTAATCACGGCCATAACCTTCACTGGCTCGGTAATCAATATCTAAAACGGTATAGCCATTGTCGGCTAAAAGGTTGTGAAACATAAATTCCCGATAGTAAGTACTCCAGTAATTATGGGCGTTTTGTAAATATCCTGCTCCATGGACAAAAATAATCGCAGCTTTGTTTTTTACTTCATTTTTTGGTTTGTAAACCCGTGCATAAACATCAATTCCATCTGATCCTTTGAAAGTAATTACTTCCGGTTCTCTCCATGGATACTGTTTGAATTTTTCAGTGGTAGAATGAGTAATTTGAACCATTTGAGTAGCAGGAATATTCGGTGCGATGTACAATTCCCACGGTTTATTTTTATAAGAATAACGAACAGCTAGTGTCTTTTCATCCGGTGAAATTGTAACATCATAAAATCCATTTGCGGTAAGAATAGGAGTTAATTTTTTAGAAGCAATATCCAAATGATAAAAATCTCTGTTTCCCGGATGCGTGGTATTGGTTGTAAGGTAAAACGTTTTTCCATTGGAAGAAAGTTGAACATTGTGAACTTCCCACTTTCCGGTAGTTAAAGCTTGTTTTTGTTTTGTTTTCAGGTTGAATGCATATAGGTGGGAGTAGCCTGAGACTTCCGACTGAAAATAGAAGGTTTCATTATCATTAAGCCAGCCGATTGTACCATCCGATATTCCAGGACCTGCAATCCAGGCTTCATCGTGCTGTCTTTCCAATTCCGTCATTTTTCCAGAAGGAAGATCAATGTTCACAATCCAACGGTCTTTGTTATCGTTGCTAAACAAATCAAGGAGTGCATATTTCCCGTCTTTGGAAAATGAAAATGAATAAGGACTGAATTTCCGGTCTTCCTTGTAGTTTGCTTCTTTATCACCATAGTCAGTTAAATAGCTCGGTTTTTTTCGTATATCACTTAGACCTGAAAAATCAACATAATAAGATGTGTCGTTTTTGAGGTCGTAAATCCCGACTTTATGAGATGATTCTGAATTGGTAACTTTAGATCTGGCATTTGAGGCATACGAATGTCCATCTTTTGAAATATGGTTCTCAACATGAGTAGCTTTATCGTTTGGATAGCTAGAAAGACTGTACGTAACATAATTTCCGTCCGCTGAAATCTGAAGGTTGGAAAGTTCTCCTTTGGGTATGTATAACGGTTCCGGAAATGAAAAACGGGAAAAATCCTGATTATTGCTCCAATTATTTTTCTTGTTTTGATCGCGGATGAATTGAAATAATTCCACTTGTTGTTTCATTAAAAATGTAGAATCTTTTTTATCAGATGGCTCTTCTCCTTTTACGAAATTGGTGATTTGACAAATGCTTCCATTCGTATGATCGTATTGGAACAGGTTCATTCCTTGCTGAAAATAGATTTTTTCAGGATTGGTAACTCGCTGAACAGAATGAATCGA
>CAIUKX010000392.1 GCA_903899795.1 uncultured Flavobacteriales bacterium | reverse complement strand
CCGATTCCAAAACCGTTAACAGGATCTGAACTGATATCCGGAACACCAGTAACATATACACCTTCTTTTTTCTCAGCTAAATCTTCATCCGAAAGTTGTTTTTCCTTCGCAATTGCAAAGGGGAGTTTAAGACTGTCGCTTTTAATTTTGGTAGTGTCTTGTTGCGCTATCGAAATTTTTAATACCGAAATGAAGAGTAAAAATAGAGTGAGGGTTTTAGTCATAGCTAAAGGTTTTTGAAATTTGACATTGATTTGTATTGAAAAAGAGAGTCAAGCTATTGGTACAGTGCCTGGCTCTCTATTTATTCATATTATTGTTTATTTGATAAACTTTCCATTGGAATCAAAAAACAAATCTTTTCCTTTGATTTCTGCTTCATAGGTGATTACTTTTTTTGAATCTGTAATTTTTGCTGCTCCAATAATTTTTTGATTGGGGTGATTCTTTTTTACGTATTCAGCAACTCCTTTTGGCAGTTGGCTTACGGCTATTTCGACTTCCGATTCTTTGATATTTCCTTTTGCATCCAATAATACAGAATTTTTGATTTTATTGACTGTAAAACCAGCTTCAAAATATCCATCTTCCTTCTCCCATGTTGTAACTTTTACAGAAGAGTAGTTCTTTTTCATAGCTGATTTAACAGCTTCAGGAACTTCTGATTCTTTGATTTGTTGGGCAAATGACAACGAACTGATTATACCTGCGAGAAATAATAAGGCTACTTTTTTCATCTTCATTTTAATTAAGTAAATTATTTTATGAGACAAAGATGAAATCCAATTTAGAATTAATTCTGAATTTTAAAATTTGATCTCAAAAAAATGAACTTTATCCTGAAAAGAGTAGTCAATGGTCCATTTATTCAATTCTACAATTTTTTTAATAATGGATAAACCGAGTCCATTTCCATGAGTTGAAGGGTTGATTTTCGAAAAACGATGGTATAATTTGGTATTCTCCAAGGGTTTTTCAATCCCTGTGTTAGAAAATAATAAGGATGTTTCCGTTAAGACAATTCGGACTGAACCATTTTCAATATTGTGCTTAATGGAATTTAAAAAGAGATTGCTGATTAGAATTTCAGCCAAGACAGGATTTGATTTTACAACACTGTTTTCACTTAACTGAACATCAATTTGAATGTTTTTTATCAAAGCTTGTTCTTTGAAAAAATCCAGTTGCTTATTGAAAATTGTGTTCAAGTCAATTTTCTCATTGTTATCGTATTGATTGCCTTCTATTTTTGAAAGCAATAATAGGTTTTTGTTGAGTCGGTTAAATCGACTGGCGATATCGTTTAGTTTACTCAATAATTCAGATTGCTCTAGCGTAATTTCCGGATGTTGGATGAGTTCGTCAATAGTCGTTTGAAAAATAGCCAAAGGTGTTTGCAATTCATGAGCTGCATTTTCAACAAATTCTCTTTGTCCTTTGAAAATAAGGGTGTTTTTATCAATGAGTTTGGAGATTGCTTCATTTAAACGATGGAATTCCTCAATGGTTGAATCTGTAAAATTTGGTATTTTGTGCTTATCGATTTCAAATTGCTCGATTTGATTCAAGGTATCGTAGAAAGGTTTCCACAAATTATCAGATAACCTTTTGGTAATGATGAACAGTCCTGTCAACAAAAGAAGAATGATCAGTGAAAACAATCCCAGCACACTCATTATTAAATCTTCCGATTCAATTAAATTGACTCTTAAAATCAGTGTAAACGGTTTACCATTGATAACAATTGGTGATTTTAGAACATGATAAGGTTCGTGTTCTTTTGTGTTCGGATCGTATTCTGTTTCAAAATAAAGAGAATCATTTTGAAGCATAGTTGTTGATCTTTCAATTTTCCCGTCTTTACTGATTTTATTCCAGATTGAAATATCACTTTCATTCATATCAGGCATCGTGAATTTTACGAACTCTTTTTTACGTAAATAAAGCGTTTCATCCGCATCTTCCAGGTATAATTTTTCAGTAATAAAATAGAACAATGGGGCAGAAACCATTAAGACAATCAATGAAAAAATGAGGTATGATTTTAAAGTTGTATTGAGCAGTTTTTTAGTCATTTTGCCATTTGTATCCAAAGCCGTACACCGTTTTGATATAATCACCGGAACCAGCCTCGTTGAGTTTTCGTTTTAAATTTTTTATATGTGCATATATGAAATCATGGTTATCTAACATGTCTGCTAAATCACCTGATAAATGCTCAGCAATAGCACTTTTTGACAACACTTTATTTTGATTCCCGATCAGGTAGAGTAATAATTCAAATTCTTTTTTTGTGGCATCAATTAACGTCGAATGAACACTTACTGATTTGAACTGAAGATCAACTGAAATCTCCTGGAATGTAATGAGATTATTTCCCTGAAAATTCTTTCGCCTGATCAATGCATGAATTCTAACCAGTAATTCGGATAAATGAAAAGGCTTTGTCAGGTAGTCATCAGCACCAATATTGAATCCCTCTATTTTTGTCTCCAGTGTATCTTTTGCTGATATAATAATGACACCGTCTTCCTTATTTAATCGCTTTAATTCTTTCAAAACTTCAAAACCATCGCCATCGGGCAACATTAAATCCAATAAAATACAATCATATTCGTATAGGGTAACTTTATTCAAAGCATCTT
>CAIUKX010000391.1 GCA_903899795.1 uncultured Flavobacteriales bacterium | reverse complement strand
GCCCCTTAGAAGATGCAGATGATTGTAAGTTATACTATCCTGTTGAAAGAGGCTGCCAACCATGGTATTTTGAAGCATTTGAATTTTTGCTAGCAAATGGAAGGTCGAATTTATTTTCAGTTTCTTTTAATGAACTAGACTATTTTTTTGGAGATAAGTCACTCTGCGCAGACATTTGGTTATACGAATAAGAATAAAAGATTATGGCATGGGATCCAAAATACCCGGCATTCGGGGTAATCAAAATACAAGGTGATAAAGTTCTCCTTTATAGCTCAAGAGATAACTATACTTCTATAAGCTCCGGAAAGCCTGTCACAAATGCTGTTTGGGCTGGCAACTTTCTCAATGTCACACTGGCTGATGGCAAGGTGAGGAGGTATAGTTCACGGGATAATTATAGTACGTTTTAGCTATTAAATCTGTAGGCTATTGAGAAACTTCCTGTCGTTCGACAGGAAGTAAAACCTTTTTTCAATTTTCAAATATTCCGTTTATCCTATTTTCTCTTTCTTCCGCTTTTTTTTGGTTTAGCAGTTTAGTTTTGCTAAACCTACTGTAAATCAATTTTCTTCTGGTGTGCGGACTATCTGATATTACCCCGGCATCCAATAGTTCACCAACGGTATACCTGTGAGTGTTTTCATCTAAGAATCGCCTTATCAGTTTAATCTCATAGCTGTTCCATTTTTCGTAGCAACTGTTATCCAACTCAATATCTTCATTGGTGAAGAACTTCTTCCCGTTCATTATTTCTAACAGTTTGTCCGGTACGTACGTTTTCTTGTTTGGGCTTTGCTTGACGGCGGTAAAAAATCGCCCATCGTTTGTTTGTTTATCATTCATAGGTGTTTTAGTCGTGATTAATAAAAAGTTCAAATAAAATCGAGTCTGAGAAACAATTTTCGAGATGCCGGCTACTCTCATTGCTGCTTGAGGATGGGTGTACTGAATAGCAACATCCTGTCGGACGACAGGATGTTGCTGCTCCTTGGGTTGGTATTATCTAGTCAAATATTGACTCAATTTGCCTTTGTCGATGTAGGCCCAGCCAGTATTTTGTAGGTAGAATATTTAGAAATTTCTCCAAATCAAACTCGGTGGTGATATCCACCAAGTTCCAGCCTGTAGCATCTTTTATATGGACATTGTGTCCAATTTCTATCATGATGTTTTCATCTTTGTACACAAATTTTGAGCGTTTATCCGTAAAAACTATTTTTGTATTAGCCTCAACCAAATTCCGAACATTGAATATCGCAATTTGATCTTTGATTTCAGCTTGATATTTTTTCATTTCCTTTTGGTATTCTTTGATCAGTTGCAGTCTGCCGTCCTTTTTATCTTGTTTGGATATTACTATTTCTAGTTCATTTTGAGGTATTAATTTTTCCAAAATTGTATCATAAACTTTAAAATTGGCTTGTCGTTCAATTCTCTTTGCATTATACGCTGTTACTGTGTCAGTATAGGTTTTCTCCGCTGCCAATATCTTTTGTTCATTTTTTCGCACACTTGTAGCAGTTTTGATGTAATATTTCCCTCTATCACTTGCGTAGTTGTAAAAGAACTTTAAGTCAAATTCATCCTGTTGATAAGAGACTTGCAATCGCCTAAATTCATCAATAATATTTGTTCTATCATCAAAAACATCAAATTGTCCGGGTAGGTTTTTGTTTTTCATACCAGTCTCCAGTTTGTTATCTGGATCACGGTATTGTGTTTCATTTTCGGGAGCCTTAGCTTCTACCATTTGTTCATTGTTTGTTTCCATACGTTTATTTTTCAAGAGGGCTTGTTTTTTGACCCTCTTGAGTATTTTACTCGTGTGTTGAAAAAAGTTCAGAGATTTATAAACTTTCTTTTGAATGGAATACGTGCTGGATAGGTGTTTCCAAATGAATTGCATTGGATAAAATAAAAAAACCTGCACTAATGGAAGCACAGGTTTTTAAAAGAAGAATTAGAAATTTAATTTTTTAATTTCCAGCTAGCTCCAAAGAATAATTGAATAGCCTGGTATCAGTGTCCCTTTGATTTTGGAATGACCGTTTCAACTTATCATGCAGCACCTCATTAAAGGCGTTATAAAGATGCCACAT
>CAIUKX010000390.1 GCA_903899795.1 uncultured Flavobacteriales bacterium | reverse complement strand
TGTGGTCCCCCAATGAATACTTATGATCCCATGAAATCAATGTATCACCTGCGTATTTCACTTTTACATCATTTGTAGAATTTTCTTTCTGTTTATAAAAATGTAATTGATCATTTGTTGCTGATCTTGTTATTTCATCTTCATGGAAAGAATTCAATTTGTAAGTTTTAACATTCATCAAATCATAGGCTAAAGCATTATCAAGTTCTCTTAAAAATGCTGTCAATCTTTCAAAAGAGGTTGAATCTTTATACTTCTTCTTTGCTTCTAAGGTTTTGTAAGCATTTTGCACAAAAAAGTCATACTTTAAATCGTTCTTTTTTAGTGTTTTATAAATCATTAGATCACATATTTTATTGACACTCATGGTGTCTTTCTTTACTAAATCAATGAATAGTATTGATTCAAAATAAATCCCCGTAATCTCTTCAGTAGTAGTATCAATCTTATTATGTGACACCCGAATCATTTCATTGTATTGATCCATTTTTTTTATCGGTTTTATCACAACATCACCAATTTCATGAAAAGAGGGTTCGATAAATATCGTATCTCTATATTTTTCAATAAAAACCTCATCGTAAAAACTGCTTTTCGCAGTAATGGGGAAATTTTTATCAAATAAATTAATCTCGCCTTTTTCATTGGAAACACCCACTAAATCACCTTTGTGATCAAAAACAGAAATATTACCAACCGGCTCTTGATTGAGTTTGTCGAAAATGATATTCTTTTTTTGAGAAAATAATGAGCTGGATAATGTCAGGAAAATAATAGTAGAGTAATAATTCATGATTTGATTTGTATTTTTTAGATTATTGAGGTAAATGTTGGTTTTTATTGTATCAACACCATTAAGTTATTCCGCTCTTTCAATTTTTAAATTGGTAATAAATTTCGGCGCTAAATTATCTTAATACTGTTTCTGGTTTTGAAATAAAAACAAAACTGGTCAACTTATTTAGTTAACGGCGAAAAGAATGAGTCAATAAAGCCCCGCGCTCCGCTGCAGTTGCACTGCGGCGATATAACAATGTTTTTCAGTCTAAAAAGTATTTATTTATAAAGTAATCTACTATAAGAGTTATTTTAGCAAGTTAATAATAAGGATTCTGCAGCGGTGTAACTACTGTGGAGCATAAAAACATCCGCAAAACCGAATACCCATCCTTGTTTACGAGACATATCCAACGGCTCAATCAAACACACTTCGTGAGACTTGTCATTCCAAAGTCTATTCCTAATCATATCGAGTTTATAATGAGCTCCTTACTTTCGTCTTGTAATTTTAAATTAATAAAGATGAAAAGTGTAAGCAAAATAATAATTATGTGTTTATCAGTAGCATTCGTTTCAATGAATGCTTTCGGACAAAACACAAAAAAAATCACAGAAAAGAGTACAGCTAAAACTGAAAAATTAGAGAAAAACAAAGTTCCAAAAGCGGTAAGGGAGACCTTTATAGCCGGATATCCGGAGATAATAAGTGAAAGTTGGTTTGGTTATCCTCAATTTGATTTTGTGAACGAATGGTATGTTTTGGATCCGAATTTATACAATTATGAAAATCCGCAATACTATGTCGTTGAATTTCTGAAAGACAGCATTCCTTACCACGCTGTCTACACCAAGGAAGGAGCACCCGTTTCAACGCATAAAAAAGTTGAATCAGAACTTCCGAAAGCAATTACAGATGCGATTAGTAAAGGGAAATACAGTAATTGGCAGGTGTTGCGTGAGAAAGAAGTGGCGTATAAAAAATCCGAATCGGAGAAAATTAGAGTGTACAAAATAGTGGTAGCTAATGGAGCAGAAAAACATCACTTATTCTATACAGTAGAAGGAGAATTATTGAAAGACAATTATTTTTATTCGTACTAAGTGTCTGTTCCGGTTCAGGTGCAGTTGCATGAATACCGCGAACAGTTTGCAATAGGGTGGAAGTTTCTCAGAAAGAATTTTTGTGAATACAACAGATTCTGCTGTATTAAAAAATCTTTTTTGTATCTTTAGTCCGAAGATCAATTCTCCCAATGATTTCATGGATTACCGGTTCAACTAGGGTTCGACCAGGGTT
>CAIUKX010000389.1 GCA_903899795.1 uncultured Flavobacteriales bacterium | reverse complement strand
ACTGGATTGAAGTTGCAAATGCCAGAAAATTGTATACATTCTGTCTTTTAACATTCTGTTTATCGAAAACTTTATAAATAAAATCTTCAATACAGGACTGATACTGAGTTTGTGATTTACCGTTTTTAGCAATGAAAAAATTCATGCTACCTGAATTATCGATATAAAAATTGTAGGTGATTTTTTTCGAATCACTTTGAACGCCATTTGCAATTGACTTCCCTGTGTCGGACGTGCCATTTTTCGTTTGATTTTTTTCAGTAGACGAATTGCTATCATCACCATTACCAGTAGCACAAGAGCTGATTATGGCAATAGAGACAATTGCCGAAACAACTGCTGGGAATATTTTATGTATTCTCATCATCTCATTTTTTTGCTTAGCGGGATTACAAAGTAGTAACAACAAATCAGGAATTATATTTCTTTGAGCTATTTATTTTCAATTGAAAATCTAATTATGGCAACTCAAATAATAGAACTAATTTGTAACTGTATTTGCTGATGTTTACAAAGATAAAATAATGGGTGTCAAAGTAAATACAATTATCAGTATTAAAAAATGGGAGAAACACCCTTTTTTCTATCAACTTAATTTTACCCCCCTGAGTGAATATGTTATTTTTTAGTTTCATTGATTCGAAACATAGAATGTATAAAATTTCCATTTTCTCCATTTTAATCTATGCCGCTTGTATAACGACGTCTTGTGGGCAGCAATCGATTCCAATTGATGGTGTTGATTGCGATATTCATGGAGATGCCAACCCGAATCGACCAGAGTATAAACTAAACGAATATAAAAACCGGTATTCATTTCCAGCCAAAAGTGACTATGATAATAGTATTACATTAGAAAAACTGATTTCCAGCGGTAATGAAGATCAATATCCTATTGATAAAGCCGTTATTGTTACAGGTTATGTTTTTAATGTAAAAATGGGAGGAGTTGAAACTTGTAATTGCAAAACAAAAGATGAGGCATATAGAGATACACATATTGAGCTAACGCCGGATGACCAGCATACAGGCCCTGAATACCGGCTCATTGTTGAAGTAACCCCAAGAGTAAGAGCCTTGATGGCAGTTAAAGGTATTGATTGGTCAACTGAAGAACTAAAAGGCAGATTAATAGGGCATAGGGTTAAAATCTCCGGTTGGTTGTTTTATGATTCTGAACACAAGGGGCAGTCATTTGCAACTAACCCGACTAATGAAAGAGATTGGAGGGCAAGTTGTTGGGAGATACATCCGATAACTTATATTAAGGTACTTGATTAATTTAGAAGGAAGCAGCACTTATTTTGTCAGTCGAATTCAGACCGGTGACTGAGTACCAAGTAAATACTATACTTTTATTGGCCGGATGCGAATTTGAAGACCGATGATGCCGTTACGCTTGTTTTATTCATTGGGTTGAAACAAATCAATTGGCTTCAATTTTAAGAAAATAATTTAGAAAATAATTATCACGACGAAATAGTCGCATGCCACACACAGGCGAGACAAATCGTCGCATTACTCCGGTGGGGGGACGCTGAAATTAGGATGTCTTCCCAGAAGAGAAACTAAGCGACTTGGTAACTGTCTTCGCCCTTACTCCAGCCTATCCACTTGCCACTCTTAGTATCCAGGCCCCTATTCATCAGCTCAATGCGCGCAAGTTGCTTGGCATCTAATTTACCGTTGACTATATCCAGCAATAAATCTTTGTTGGTGCTGCTGAAAATAAAGACCGGATTATCGGAATCAGGAATAAGCCCTAACGCAGCCGCGGCTTGAAAATTGTGATATTCTCTCTTTGTCATAATCTCATGTTTTATTGATTCTAATGCTCGGAAGGTAAAAGGATGACCATTCCTCCTTCACCATCGTTCTCCACCCACAGAGTACATTCATCAGGTAGAAAATCGGTATAAGGAATAGACTGCGAAAGAATCGGCGAGTTGCCGTCACCACATGTAACAACGGCTTTACTGTCGCCAGTCCTGACGAACTTTATCACATCATGGATGGTCGCCCCTTTCATTATTACAACTTCGATCTTATCTTTTTCCAGTTGCTGGGCTGCAAGCACATCTGTCGGATGTGTGATGGCGAACATATCCTCGGTTATAACAGACCGCTCCAGGTAGTTAAAATGGTTAGCGTGTTCTGTGAAGAAGTTATCAGGCTGTTCAAAACCAATAACATTTAATAGGGGATGAATTTTAAGGTCAATCGGGTTGACGAACTTCCGTTCGTAAGTAAATTGCTTGGTCGTGCTTTCTTTTACCGGGGTAACTGGTGCTTTTTTTTTCATTTTTGTCTTGTTTTGTGGTTTTTGATTTTGTGAACCTTTGGTTGTCGATGACTTTTTGTTATTTGCGATGCTCATTTTCATTGTTGGTGTTTTTGGATTAGATGAATTGTTGGTTGTTGACGAATTGCGCGTGTTGATGGTTGTCTTTTTCATAACTATATGTTTGGTTGTTTGATGACGATTGTTGAAATTTTGGGCATGGCTACGCCCGGTGGGATCAATCATATTTTTTTGAACCCTTACTTTTTTGCGATTTTTAAATGGTATTCTTAGTTGGGAAAGCTATGAGGCAAGTAGATTATGATAATAGGGATGGAGCGAGATGCATTTCGAAACCTTTCTTAAGATGTGGGTGCTGTTTTTTTGAGCGAACTCGATAATGATAACTTTTGATTGTAATGCAAGGGGGCTTAATAATGAAATGGTTGTTTTTTTAAGTGGAACTTGGATTGTTTTAGGTGATAGCGCTAACTTTTTGATTTTTATAATCATATTGTTTGGTTTTGGTTTGGTTTCCTGGTTGGTTTGAGTGTAGTGGATGATGATTATGAGCTGACCTGGTTGAGGCCGGCCTGATTTTTTAATCTTTTCTTTAAAAAATGGATCGGTTATATATAGATGGTACGCATCGGCCACTTCGATTTTAATAATTTCTTGACCCTTTAGCTTTGCAGCTCTGTTTTGGGAAGCAATTTCTTTTTTCGAAGATGTCTTATTGTAAAAACCCCGGGCAACTTTAATTGTTGGTTTCATATTTATTTTAGTTTTAGTTTTGATTTGATATAGCCTCCGGCGGGGGGCTGCGTTGATAACTTATTCAAAGATATTGGCGCACCCGCAACGGCTATGACGTTGAGTACCCCTGCTATGGCAAATGAAAAAACATACTCCAAAACTGATCTGCTATGGCTCAACAGGATTGCCAGAATAAAATGGCAGGATGGATATAAGTGCCAGAAATGTGGCAATGAAAAATTCTTTGAGGGGAAGACGCCCTATTCGAGAAAATGTACACTTTCTAAATGCAAGCACGAGGAAAGTGCCACTGCTAACACGCCATTTCACGGTCTTAGAATATCTATTACGCAAGCGGCAGAAATTCTCGACTATCTAATTGAAGTATACCGGGAGTATCACGCATACATTAATTCAAATGAATATCTCCGAGATGAAAAGCAGAAAAACATACGTATACGAATTAGGGAAACAACTGTGAGGGCCTCATCAGAAAGAATAGCGATGGCATTAAAGATGCACCAGAGAACGGTCTATCTCTTTCTTGTCAGGTTCATGCAGGATTTACCAGATGATTATTTGGGCAGTTATGTGTCAGACCAATGGTTTAGGGGGGTTGATGAAAAGAACAGGCAGAAATACACCAACCTATATCATTTAATAGAAAGGGGGGTATCGGCACATGGAATGATCGAGTATGCAATTACCAAAGTAGTACGCAAGTAATCCAGGTGGTAATTTTACCACCATTTATTTTAATAAGGTGTTTCATTCCATTCCTAAAAATCTTTAGCGAATCTATAGCACAAGTCAGGGGGCCTATGTATCAGTTAATCGTGCATCTTCGGTATGACAATACCGAAAAATGATAACACCGGCGCCAACCATACAACTTGAAGGAACAAAGTTCTATATAGACATTAGTCTTGAGCAGTTCCAGCAAGTAGATAATCCGCACAATACTATTCCGTTTGCCGAATTAATAGAAGAACATAATTACTACCTGCTTTTCTACGATACCAAAACAAAGAACGTATTCGAGGGAATGGCTGTCTTAAGCCAACCTGAAAACCTTAAGATCATCTCAATACCATTATTAAGGCAGTTTGATTTTTGGGAAGCAGAAAATTTATCTTCTCATTTCGCCTCGCACTAAACAGATTACCGGCATATTCACGAAAAAGAAAAGAAAAAGAGATGAAAGACAAGAATTATTCGGTTAACATATATTGGGACAAGCGCTATCCGAAAGTTGGTACTGAGCTTTGCCCAATACAACTCTTCGTAAATATCAACGGCTTGCAATTCAAGGTCAGCTTAAAATTATATTCCTCGAGCGAAGATTATATAGCCGCAATGAGGGGCAGAGGCGGGAGCCTTGATATAAAGGAACTTCGTAAGCAGATCAACGATTACAAAGACAAAGCAGAGAAAATACTTGAACGCCTGCCTAACCCATCGAGGGAAACGTTTAACCGGCTTTTCAAGTCAGAGACTGATCTTTTTGCTTCAAACAAAACGGACGTTTCTTTTTTGTTCGGCGAGTACATAAGAACATGCGAGGAGGAGGAGCGGATAAAAACGGCGCTCAATTTAAAAGCAGCGCTCAACTCTTTTAAAAAATTCAGGCCGAAGTTGTTCTTGGAAGATATAGACGAGGCTTTTTTAAAAGGATACAGGCGCTGGATGGAAAACCAGGGCAACTCTGCGACTACGGCGCAAATCTACATGAGGAACCTGCGATCTATATTCAATAAGGCTATCAAGGATGGATACATTTCAGAGAAGCACTACCCCTTTCGTAATTATACAATTGGCACGACGGCAAAATCGAAAAGTGTCTTGTATTCTGAACAACTAAAGGCGCTATGGGAGTATGAGCCGTCCGGTTTGAGGGAACGCAGGGCTAAAGACTATTGGTTCTTCTGCTACCTCTGTAACGGGATGAACTTCAAGGACGCGGTTTACTTGAAGTATAAGGATATGAAGGGAGAGAACATTTCTTTCGTCCGTGAGAAGACCAAGCACACGAATACTGTTTCGGAGAAAGCAATCAAAGTATACCTTCACGATGAGATCAGGCGTATAATCGAGGCATGGGGAAACAAGGACGGCAAGCCGGACGAACACATCTTCCCTATGCTCAACGGTTGCAAGACTGCTATCGAGCGAGAGAAGAGGAGGAAGACGCACCAGCGATTGACGAATAGGATGCTGAACGGCATAGGTGTAAAGCTGGGGTTTGAAGAACGGCTTGTATTGAACCTGGCTCGTCATAGTTTCGCTACACACTTGAAACTTGCAGGTACACCTGTTTCATTTATCACGGATGCGTTGGGTCACTCAAGCGGCAAGACCACCGAGCACTATCTCAAATCCATCCCGGACGAAAAATATAAAGCGATCTCGGACAGCTTATTAAGTTTTAAATAAACACTCATGATACAGGAAGTAAAAACGGTTGCAGATGTACGTACATTTTTCAACGAGCTGATGGCCGAGCGCTTGAACTTTCACCCGGACGATGATTTCTCAGACTACGTCAACTACAAAACAAACGAACAGACCTACACCGAGGATGAATCGGCAGAACGTAATCGGTTGTTAACTCAATCCTTCGAGGTCTGTGAGCGCTTGGGTGAAGATATATACGATGTGTGTATAGAAATATTCATGAAGGACTTCTACGAGGCCCATCCGCCCGAGGATTGAACGCATTAAGATATATCAACAGTTCTCTTCGTCATGCTCCCATCTCTCAAATACATGCAATAAACGCCCATAACAAGCACCTTGGGCAATCTCATTGTGGCTTTTAGTGCAAGTTTTAGTGCAAGTTCTATAATTTAGTGCGGATAGATTGT
>CAIUKX010000388.1 GCA_903899795.1 uncultured Flavobacteriales bacterium | reverse complement strand
ATTCCGATTGGAAATGGATTGATCAATACAACCACATTAGTCACAGATCATAAGACGAATCAAAACTATATTTTACAAGAAATCAATAGTCATGTGTTTACCGAGCCTGAAAAAATTGCATCCAATATTCGGATTGCTATTCAGTTTTTGAAGGATCATTTTCCGGATTATTACATTGCTTCGCCCATTAAAACGATTTCGAATGAAGAAATGGCTTTTGTAGAAAATGAGTATTGGCGATTGATCCCTTATGTGGAAAATTCGAAGGTTTTTGATGAGGTCAATTCCGTTGATGTGGCTTACGAGGCGGCTAGAATGTTTGGTGGATTTACAAAACGTTTGGATGGATGTGTTTTGGATGAAATTCAGGATACGATTCCGGATTTTCATAATCTAAATTTAAGAATTGAACATTATCAAGACGCTTTAAAGAATGCAGCAAAGGATCGATTGAATAAAGCTGAATCGTTGATTGAAGCATTGAAATCTTTTTCATTTGTTGAACAGATTTACGAGGAATGGACGACTTCACCGGACTTCAAGCGAAGAATTCACCACCACGATACGAAAATCAGTAATGTTTTACTGGACAATGAATCACATAAAGGTTTATCGGTTATCGATTTGGATACATTGATGTCGGGATATCTCTTTTCCGATTTCGGGGATATGGTACGAACTTATGTTTGCCCGGTTTCAGAAGCAGAAACAGATTTGGATAAAATAGTCATCCGCAAAGCATATTACCAAGCTATCGAAAAAGGGTACTTAGAAGAAATGGGGGAGGTGATGACTTGCAGAGAGAAAGAAAGTTTATTCGATGCGGGTTTAATCATGATCTACATGCAATCCATTCGCTTTTTGACCGATTATTTGAACGGGGATGAATACTATAAGATTGAATATCCAGAGCAAAATTACGATCGGGCGCTGAATCAATTGGTGCTTTTGGAACGGTATTTTGAAATAAAATAGTATTTATTTCAGGTTAATTATTTTTTATGGAAATATTGATATATCATAATTCCATCTATAGTTACTTCAACGATCTCACCTGTACTTTCATTAATTTTGCTTATTATTTTTATTAAACCTTCGATTCCTTTTTCTTTAATCAGGTCAATAATTGCGGCTTTAATAGTGTTTGATTGCTGTAATTGATCATAGGTTAGTACACCTATTTGTTTATTGGTTTTAAAGATTGTATAATTTGAAAGATTGATTTTTGATGTATCTACTACTATTGAATTAATATGGATAGAGGTGTTTTTATAAAATAATGTATCTTTCAAATCAGTAATAATCAGATGAGTATAGATTTTCTCGTTTTTGGAAATTGATCTATTTTGAATTGTCGGATCCTCAAGTTTGAATTTGATATAAACAATAGCAAGAATAGATATCACAATAATTATTACTCTGATTATCTTTTTTAAAGCTTTCATAACAAAATATTTTAAATTCTTTTGACTAGAAATTTTATACTCAATCTATTTTGTTTTTTTGGAGATCATTCAATTCGTAGACATCGGTCTCATAAATTAGTACAATAAAAAAAGGTTTTGGTATCGCGAAGATACAAAAGATCAATCAATTAAAGATCTTTCCAGGGTTTAAAATTCCCTTCGGATCAAACACTTTTTTGATCTCCCGCATCAAATTAAGTGTTACCTCTTTGAAAGCAATATCCATGTATTGTTTTTGAACGAGTCCGATACCATGTTCACCTGAAATTGTCCCTCCCAGTTTGACTACTTCTTCGAATAATTCACGAATGGCTTTCGGAAGTTCGTTTTCCCATTGGGCATCAGTCAAATTTCCTTTGAGGATGTTGATGTGCAGATTTCCATCGCCAGCATGACCGTAACAAACGGATTGAAATCCATATTGGTGACCGATTCGTTTGACATGATACAGCAATTGCGGTAATTCGAAACGGGGAACAACTGTATCTTCTTCTTTATAGATCGATTGCGATTTAACAGCCTCAGCTGCTTTTCTTCTCAATTTCCACAAACCGTCTTTTTGAGCCTGACTTTCAGCGAATAGAATTTCATCGGTTTCGAAATCTTCAAGTACAGACATGATTCGCTCGCATTCCTGCATCAAAATATCGCTATCAAAACCATCTACTTCGATTAAAAGATGAGCTGCGTGATTTTCGGCAACCGGTACACTTTCATCATGGGTAAATTTTTGTGTATATACCAGTGCATCCCGTTCCATGAATTCCAAACCACTCGGAGTGATTCCGGCTCTAAAAATAGCAGCGACCGCTTCACAGGCTTTTTGAGCGTCGAAGAAAGGAACCAGCATCAGCAAATTTTGGGTCGGATGTGGAATCAAACGGAGCACAATTTTAGTAATAATGGCTAAAGTTCCTTCACTCCCTGTAATGAGTTGCGTTAGGTTATATCCAGTCGCATTTTTGATCACATTTGCACCTGTCCAAATAATTTCTCCGTTTGGAAGAACCACTTCAAGGTTCAATACATAATCTTTTGTTACCCCATATTTTACAGCTTTGGGTCCTCCTGAATTTTCGGAAACATTTCCGCCGATAAAACAACTGCCTTTGCTCGCAGGATCTGGTGGATAAAACAATCCTTTTTCTTTCACTGCATTTTGCAGTACTTCGGTAATCACTCCCGGTTCGGTAATCACCTGGTGATTTTTTTCATCGATCGAAAGAATTTTATTGAATCGTTCCATGGATAAAGCAATTCCGCCGTGAATCGGAAGAGCGCCTCCGCTTAAGCCTGTCCGTGCACCCGAAGGAGTAACGACGATTGAATGTTCGTAAGCATATTTCATGATGAATGAAACTTCTTCAACTGTTTCAGGTTTCAAAACGACGTCAGCCGGAAAAACAAAATCTTCTGTTTCATCGTGTCCGTATTCTTTCCGAATTTGAAGATCAGTCATACATCGATCTCCTAAAAGGGTTGTAAAATAAGAAATATCGGAAGCTTCAATCGTTTTGTACATAAGGCAAAATTGTTTACCCAAAAGTAGTGAAAAAATAATGTTGAATTAGACACAAGACTGAAAGATACAAGACACAAGACTCAAGCCTGGGAAATCTAGTAATTATTTTCCTCGAATTTAATGGTATGAATTCTTTGATTATTGATCTTTTTTTAGAAGTCCAAACGTTTGCCTGGAAAGTAAAAATAGCCGACCAATAAAATTATAAAGATTACGATTACAAAAAAGCCGGATTCGTAGTGAACCCGGCCTTTGATTTCTGAAAATCCAATGTTTAATTATTGAATGGTGACTTTTTGATTATAGAGGATGCCTTCGGAAGAAAATTTCAATATGTAATTTCCGCTTTCGAGACTATTCACAGGGATAGTAATGGATTGAATTCCTGATAAATGAGGGTGAATGGTTGAACAAATGATTCTGCCACTGATATCAATGATTGAAATCGTGTAATCTTTGTCATTTGCTTCGAATGCAACTGTAATTTGATCGGATGCGGGATTCGGGAATATGTTCAGATTCATTTTTTCCAGTTCTGTAATTCCTGCCCCTGAACTTGTGCCTGATCCACCGGATAAAAATTTACCGCTAACTTGGGTTGCCTCGAAAGCACCTCCAGTCAGTAATATGGTATTGTTTCCATCTTTTACTGTATAACTTCCTGTCCCAAATGCAGTAACAAGTCCATCTCCGTATGAATCGTGTAAAATGAATTCATAACATTCTCCCGGAGTTGGGGTTGTATAGGTAACGGGTGTTTGTACGATGGCTCTGGCTGCAGATCCATCGGTATACGGACCCCCTGAAGCTACGACAGTTCCACTGGCATTTTTCAACTCCCATGAATCATCGCTACCAAAAGCGTCAGTTGTAATTTCGACGGTGATGTTCGAATTGGTCGCATTGGGAAAAGTGGAAAGTACTTGTGTCAATGAATTGTTGGATGGAACGTCATCAATCGAAGTGATTTCAATAGTATAGGTTACAGATCCGGTGGGCGAAACGGTACCAACCAGAACTTCGGTCGTCGCATAAGTTGCCAAATTTCCTGTCCAGTTGATTGTATTGAGAACAGTTGTTCCTTGTTTCAACGCAATTGTTGCTGCTGTTAAATTAGCGGACCCCATATTTTGTAGCGTCACTTTCACGTCAATCGCACCACAAGATGAAGTTTCTCCCGTATAGGCAACCAATGCAGGATTATTGATTCCGGATGTTCCAGTACAAGTTGACACGGAAGAATACAAGCTGGTTGCACTTACTGTTCCTACTTCATAAACTTGCCTGTTCGGACAAATTTTGTAGACTGTTGGGAAATAGGTAATGGCATAATCGGTTTCGAACTGATTGATAGCAGCTGTTTCAGGGTTACAAATCGGGTGACTCACTCCGCTCACCCAATCCCCTTGTGAACCGGCAGCACCATTTAATTGTGCCAAATCAGTTGTTCCGTCACCTTCTATAAAGAGTACCATCACATCGTTGGTCGTCGAACTGGATACATTAGTCCCACCAGCAGGACCATGATTGATCCATAAATCTTCGAGTGCTCCCGTATTGTGATACGCCCAGCAAGGTCCGCACCAGGTTGCAGATATGTCGATGAAAACAGTCTTTCCGGCATTCAGATAAGTGTACAAATTGTGGCTGATACCATTAATGTCCGTCATCGTGAAATCGGGTGCGATACTTCCGGCAGCTAATTGAGCATTCGAATGGAGTCCTAAAAACAACATTCCTGAGAGTAAAATTTTTTTCATAGTGTGTAATTCTAAAATTGTTTGATTGCTTTCGTCAAAAGTAGATCAAGAATTACGGTGTTTTCAGGGAGTTGACAGGTCATTTTGTAAATTGACACGTGTATGATGATACTGATTCGATCCTTGTTCCAATATCCGATACAAACCACAAAAAAAAGGGAACCTTTCGATTCCCTTTCCATCACACAATAGTTGTGTTTTATTTTTTTACACGTTCCACATAAACACCTGTACGCGTATCAATTTTAATAACTTCCCCCATATCGATGAAAAGTGGAACTTTTACTTCAGCTCCTGTTGCAATTGTTGCAGCTTTCATAGAGTTAGTAGCAGTATCGCCTTTTACTCCAGGTTCTGTGTATGTAATTTCAGAGATAATGTGCATCGGTAATTCAAGCACTAAAGGAGTTTCCTCTTCAGCATGGAACAAAATATTACAGTTCATTCCTTCCAATAAAAAACCAGGTTTTTCAACCAAACGTGAAGGGATTTCAACTTGCTCGAAATTTTCATTGTTCATGAAAATGAAATTGTCACCTTCTTGATATAAATATTGATATTCACGATTTTCGATACGAACGATATCAATTTTATGACCTGCTGAAAAAGTGTTATCTAATACTTTTCCAGTTTCGATTTGTCTCATTTTTGTACGAACAAATGCTGGACCTTTTCCAGGTTTTACATGTTGGAATTCAATGATTTGACAAAGTTTATCGTTGAACTTGATACACAATCCGTTTTTAATGTCTGCTGTTGTTGCCATGCTTTTATTTATATAAGGTGCGCAAAGATAAAGATATGACCCTAAAACTCCTATCTTTGTTTGTATATTTTTTATGAGTGTGTTCGCTCATTTGAAATAAATAAAGACAAAAATGATGCGTATGAAAGAATATTGGGATAGTTTGACAACCGGAAAAAAAGCGAAATTGATCTTTACATTTTTGCTTTGTGTTTTGGTACTTGTTTTTGCCTTTCAAAATTGGGAAGCAGGACAACTGCGATTGGTATTTTATACCATTGAAATTCCAATTACCTTATTGATTTTGATTTCAATTTTTATCGGATACAGTCTCGGTTTGATATACATGCAGAAAAAAGTCATGAACAAAGAAAAAGAGATCAAAGAATTAAAATCCAAATTGAAAGATTTTTTGACCGATCAACGTGATTCGTTGTGATATTATACGATTATTAAAAATGTAGAGACGTT
>CAIUKX010000387.1 GCA_903899795.1 uncultured Flavobacteriales bacterium | reverse complement strand
CTAAACCCGATTATAAAGTAAGTCTTTTACGCAGTGCTCTTAATCACAATCTTAAAGTACGACATGAATTGGCAAGTAAGAAGTCAAAGTGCTAACAATTGCTAAGTAAGAAGCTCATATTTCTATCACAAAATCAAAAAATTCCATCATGCTTCAATGAATAAGTATTGTTATTACACAGTCACAAGAAAGCTCACAGTTAAAATACTTCATTTTCCTCAAAATTGAATTCCGATTCAGCTTCGTCGTCCTCGCCGCCACGGGTAGCAGACTTCTTAGTGCTCTTACTGGAGATACCCCAATGTTTAAAGAGCACACATCTACATTCCCGCAGAATCTGCATTGTTTTATTGCTTTCTTTCGCTCTAGCTCTTGATTTTTCTACAGCCTTCATAAAGCAATTTGTGGCGATATTGTGCAAATTTCTATTTTGGGATACGCCTTGTGGGGCCTGGAAATTTCTTCCGTCATCTAGAGCGTAAGCCAAACCTTAAAATACCATTTTAAACAATAAGATAGATACATTATACCACCGAAAAATTAAGTGAATCTGACCACGTACCTGCCATAATATATGATTCCGAGATTCGATATGTGGAATCCATATAATCAACGCGTAGCTCAAGCGCTCGGTTGTAGTTAAAATATCCAATTATTTGGGATAAACCTTCAATTGCTGTGATGTAGCAGGGAAGTTTATTGACAAGATCATCTTTATCGTCTTTTTCCAAGGCTTCATAAGCCTCAACCTGGAGCTGACGAAAGTCTAATTCGTCCCATGTTTCACCTGCATGATAAAGATAAATTAGAATATTAAACAAAATGCTTTGACTACAATACCATCGTGACTGCTGAAAGCGTCATAAAACATACTCTTCATGTCATCATTAAAAAATGCAATACCCTTTGCTGAAAGTTTATTGAAAAATATTTTGAAATTATTGCAAAAGTTATCAAAAATTTTTTCTTAATAAAGTAACAAATGGTTTATTATTAAATGCCAAATCTACAAACGTAGGATGCAAGATATTTAATTTCAATACTTTCTTGTAAACAACATCTGTAAAATCACATTCAGATTTATCATTTTTAATAGAAATACTGAAGTTAGTTGCTCCAACTAAACATCCACAGCAGAAAATAATTTGGATATGTGGGTTAATACAAATACTTTGCTCTGTTTTATTACTTCTGAACAAAACATGGTAGTTCTTCATTCGGCAGTATAAATTTTCTAATCCAAATTTCCCTTCCATTTGTAATAATGGGTTCGCATTGATGCGCAAGTATGAGGCGTTGCCGCAATGTCCCATGATTATGGTGCTTCTATTAAATGAAAAATCAAAAATACCAAAACGATCCATGTTAAATTCCCCAACATTGTAGGAATTATGGCGCTCATCACAGGTGAACCCAAGATCTGATAACTGACTAAGTGATGAGCGTTGTGAACACTGTATAAAGTGAGAAATCATAAATCTAGGATCTAAAAGACGAAAACATCTACCTTTGATTTAGTCGAAATTGTAGAAGACGAGGTAAAAGATGTGTTGTTTTCGTCATCCACACTTTCATCGTCATCATCGGAGTTGATAACACTACGAGTTCTTTTTGTTCCACTTGATATCATTATTTCATCACCAGCTTCAGAAACATGAGGATCATGAACAGAACAAACCAAAGAATCAAAGGAAGAAGAAGCACCAGCGATTCCATCAGCGTGGATCAAAGTGTTATTAGTAGACTTTTTGCCAAATGAAATTCTGTGCATCTTTTTCTGTTTTATTTGAAATAATTTCCAGTGTTGCTGAATAAGTTAACGATAAAATATTTTTCACACAAAAAGCTAGAAATGTACTTCTCTGCATTAAAAACAAAAATCTTGAAAAGGCGTTACTGTGCTATTATTTTATCAACGGTGAAGGCTGAACAAGGGGGAAGGTTGATAAAAAGATCATTTTAGTACATCATAAAAAGATCTAGGATTTTATGTCAAGGATAAGGTTTCTTAAATAGGAGTAGGGCGTTGGTTAGGACGTCCGAAAAAGAATTAGAAATACTTGAAAAAGAAAATGTTGCCATTTAGGACTGTTGAAAAGTTCCAGAACCGGGTAAAAAGTATTAGAGTCCTGAAAAAGTATTAGGACACCATTTAGGTCG
>CAIUKX010000386.1 GCA_903899795.1 uncultured Flavobacteriales bacterium | reverse complement strand
AGGCTGCAAATTGAGTAATAGATAACCTTCATCATATAACGTATCTAACCCATAATACAAATTGAAAAACTTAAATAAAAAAACTAAAGTCACAATTAATATTAATCCTAATAGTAAAAAATCTTTTTTTAACTTCATAAAGAAATATTCACTATTACACTAATAATTTTTTCTATTTGTTGTTCAGTTAACTCATAAAATAAGGGCATACGTATCAAGCAATCTGAATAACGATCCGAATAAATCAATTCTCGACTATCGTGTTTGTTCTTATAGTAAGGACTTTTATGCAAACTTAAATAATGAAATACAACAGTTATATTTTCCTTTTTCAAAGCATCAATTAACTGATCTCTTTGTTGCAAATTTTCACATACTAAATAAAAAAGATGTGCATTATTCGTTGAGAAATCTGGTATCGAAGGTAATACAATGTTATTTGAATTTGCCCAATTTTGAATACCTACAAAATAATGATCCCAATGCTTTTTTCGTTGAGTCTGAATATCATCTAAATTTTCTAATTGTGCCCAAAGAAAAGCAGCAATAATTTCAGAGGGTAAAAATGAACTCCCGATATCAACCCATCCATATTTGTCAATTTCACCTTTAAAAAAAGCAGATCTGTTTGTTCCTTTTTCCCAAATTATTTCAGCCCTTTTACCAAATTGAGGATCATTTATTACCAACATACCCCCTTCACCTGAAATAATATTTTTTGTTTCATGAAATGAAAAAGCAGCTAAATGACCGATTGAACCCAAAGCTTGTTTATCACCATTCTTGTTTATATAAAAATTATCAATGGCCTGAGCAGCATCTTCTACTACAAATAAATTATGTCTGTCCGCAATTTCCATAATTTTATCCATATCACATGCCGTACCTGCATAATGAACGGGAATTATCACCTTTGTTCTTTCAGTAATTAATTCCTCAATTTTATCTTCATCCAATCCAGGATGATCTTTTCGCGAATCAATAAAGACAATCTTCGCTCCTCTCAGAACAAAAGCATTTGCTGTACTTACAAATGTATATGATGGAATAATTACTTCATCTCCAGGTTGGATATCTAATAATATAGCGGCCATTTCCAACGCATCTGTGCAAGAGGTGGTCAATAAACATTTATAAAACCCATATTTTTTCTCAAAAAAACTTTGACATTTTTCAGTAAAAATTCCGTTACCTGATAATTTATTAGAATTTACAGCTTCATAGATATAATGAGTTTCTTTCCCTGTTAAATACGGTTTATTAAAAGGTATAATCATAATAATTAAAGCTCTAAATTTTTATTTAAAAATCTCATTGGATTTCCAATAACATTTGCATTATCAGGAATGTCTTTTGTAATAACTGATCCTATACCTATTTTCACATTTTCACCAATATTTATCCCATCAGTAATAATAGATCCTGAACCAATAAACGTATTTTTTCCGATGCTAACATTTCCTGAAATTATCACACCTGGTGATATATAACAACATTCCCCAATAATTGAATTATGAGAAATTACAACACTATTATTTAACAGTGTCCCCTTTTGAACAATTACATCCTTATCAATGTTACACATTGGATAAATGAAAACAGCATCTTCAATTTTAGCTGATTTATTAATAAAACTTGTTTTATCAATAAATGAAGGACATTTTCTTTTTACATCTAATAACTTATTGATTATTTCATT
>CAIUKX010000385.1 GCA_903899795.1 uncultured Flavobacteriales bacterium | reverse complement strand
TTGATGTCATCACGTAATTGTTGAAGTTTGGATTTACTCTTTACTCCTAAAAGTAATTTTGCTTCAGTTTCATCAATCCATTCATTTTGATCATATTTTTTTTCAATGTTTCTTATGATCCTAATTGTTAATTCATCAATGAGTTTATAGAAACTTTCTTTTTCAAACACTATAATTTCCATGATTCTAAGATTTAAAGGTTAAAAGATTGGTTAGCTTGATTGAATCCATGATTGATTCGTTTTGTTATAAGGTTTTCATTTGCCACAAGTGGACTTCCTAAGTCAAAATCAATTGCAGGATTAATAATGACCGTTTGAAACCCTTTAATTGGTCTATTTAAAGCTGTTTTAAGCACGATCTTACTTTTGGCAGATACTTGGTTCACCAAATCATTCATTTGTACAAAATGATTAATATCGTTGTTAAAGATTTCCGTTAAAGTCAACTCGTAAATTGATCGTGCTACAATCGCCCCGATTGATTTATTGGAGAAAGGTTCGTAAGGTGCAAAACCGCTGTTACAGTTTATCACAATGATTTTGTATTCACATTCGTCTGAATCCTTTTCGATGAGTTTAATCACATCACCCAAAGGTGACACGTTTACAATTCCCCCGTCAACGTTGTTGTGTGCTACGATCAATTTATTGTCGCTCAAAAAAGAAACTTTATCAACTGGACTCCAAATAGCAGGAATGGAAGTGGAAGAAAGTACCCCTTTGACAAAATCATTGTCTTCCACAAAATCATTATGCAGTACTGAGTGATAACACCCTGTATTCAATGATACAAATCCACACGTAAATTGAGTATTAACAATCTTGTTACGGTTCAGATAGGTTTTTAATTTCTCAAATAGCGGTGTGTTATCCGCAATACTTTTAAAATTGCGAATCTTACTAGCAAGATCATCCTTTAAATTATTAATCGCCTGGTCTATGATTTCTTTGCGTTTTGTTTCCGAAAAAATCAAACCTAGTTTTTGAAATAAACCAAGTTGCAAATCAAATTTGATGTTTAACTTTTTTACTATCTGAGCAAAGTCGAGTTTGATTTTTAGCTTGTCACTTTTCGGGTCGGTATCAATAAAATCGGAAGTGTAAATTGTAGATGCTCCGATTTTTCCGATTTGGTTTACCCACAAATTTTCAAGCAGTTTAAAATCGTTCATTGCCATCAAAGCACCGTTGATTGCTCCAGCACTTACCCCCGAAATAATATCAAATTTCATGGGCGTTTGAAGTCCTGTTATTTTCTGCCAGTTTTGTTGAATGTAGTTTAACACTCCTACTTGGAACGCTCCGTTAAATCCACCTCCTGAGAGAACTAATGCGAATTTTGTCTTCATAATTTAGATGTTTAATGGTTAAAAATCAGGATATTCATTGTTGTCGTTTTCAGTTCTAAAAGGAGCATGGAATTTTATTTTTTTAATCCACCCTAATTCTCTGAATTTTTCACTGGTAATCAAGTATTCTACTTTTTTTACTCTGATTGTTAGCATTGAATAAGTACTATACTCAATTCCATTCATAGGATTTCTCCATTTGCTCCAAAGTCCTGCAAATGCAAATGGTTTATCGTTCTCAATTGTAATTAAAAATTTTTCTGTGTCTTTTCCTTTGCTATCGTGATGTTTCCATTCGTAAAAACCATCGGCAAGAATCAAGCATCTTTGATGTGTTATTGCTTTATAGGATGCTACTTCCTTGATTGTTTCAATTTTTGCAAGTAATGTATCTTTTTGAATTGTTGTATTTTTTGCCCAACTAGGTATCAACCCCCATTGATAAAGATGAATTTCATTTGGTTTTTCACTGGTGATCACTGGTGTAAAAGGATGTTCAAAGCCATTTATTGATTCTTTTGGTAAGTAATCATTTTCCTTCGGAAACTCTACCTTAAATCTATTTTTTAATTCCTGAGCGGACTTTGTTTGTTTTGAATGAAAACACATATTCAAATTGCTTTTATTATTAATATTTCTTCGATTCTTGTTGTATATCGTTGGGAAAGTTTTTCTTGTTTCATTTTCCATACTCTTTTCAAGTCTTGGGATGCTAACTTAATCTTTTGTTGTCCAAAATTTGTATTTATTTTATCAATGATTTTCATCAATCCTTTGTGTTTATGGTTTGAATTTTCAAACATTGAAAGTTGCCTTTGTTGTTCGGGACTAAAGTTCATTATGATTACTCCTGCTTTTTTGTATCGGTAGCCTTCTTTAAAGATTTGTTTCAATCCATCTGTGGCAAACTTTGCTAATTCGATACTTGAATTGGTTGGAAAAGGTAGTTTCACAACAATATTTCGAGAATACTGTGGCAGATCTTTCCGATGAAAATTAGTATGAATAAAAATCATCATCGCATTACATTCCGATTGCTGTTTTCGAAGTTTCTCGGAACAAGAAACAGCAAAGGTTGTCACCCTTTCTTTTATGTCTGAAAATTCTGTAAGATTCCGTTCAAAACTCCGAGTTGTTGCAATATTTTTCTTTGGTTGAATCTCATCCATTTGTATTGACGGAATGCCTTCTAAATCTTTTTTTAATCGAAGTCCGACAATGGATAAATTTTGCTGAATCCAATTATCATTCATTTGTGTTAAATCAAATGCGTTATTAACTCCAACTTTTATTAGTCGTTTTTCATGTTGTCTTCCTATTCCCCAAACATCTCCGATTTTTAACCATTTTAGGGCTTTAATGCGTTTTTCATCGGAATCAATTATATGACAAGCATTCGTTTTTTCTGGAAACTTTTTTGCTATTCTATTGGCTACTTTAGAAAGTGCTTTTGTAGGAGCAATTCCGATGCTTATCGGAATGCCAGTACCCATGAAAACTCGTTCTCTAATTTCCTGTCCATAGATTTGTAAATCAACATATTTAAACCCATCCAATTTTAAAAATGCTTCATCAATACTGTATATCTCGATTTCAGGGGTGTATTCCTGTAGTATACTCATGATACGATTACTTAAATCACCATAAAGTGCAAAATTTGCAGAAAAAACATGAACACCTTTTTCTAAAAAAAGTGGTTCGTATTCATGAGCCAATGCTCCCATAGGAACACCAACTTCCTTTGCCTCATTGCTCCGTGCAATTACGCATCCATCATTATTTGATAACACGACAATTGGTTTACCTCTCAGCTCTGGTCGAAATACTCTTTCACAAGAAGCATAAAAATTATTACAGTCAATTAGTGCGTACATTACTTGAAGGTTTTTAGAACGTGCGTTACGATTCCCCAAATAATAAAGTCATTTTCGGAGGTTACTTTGATGCTTTTATATTTTTCATTAGCAGGCACAAGCAGACAATAATCCTTTTCAATTTGTAAAAGTTTCACAACAAACTCCCCATCCAAATAACATACAGCAATGCGATCTGTTTTGGGTTTGATACTTTTATCAATTACTAATAAATCACCGTGATGAATCCCGATATTTATCATTGAATGACCATTAACCCTGCCGTAATAGGTGGTTGATGGGTGTTTCACAACGAGTCTATGCAAATCTATACCACTATCAATAAAATCCATTGCAGGGGATGGAAATCCAGCACTTAGGTTATCAGATATTAAAGGACGAATTAATTCGCCACTTCTGATTAGAGAATATATTTCCAGCACGCCAAAGCGTTTAATTTTGAAGTCTGCCATACTTCACATTATTTGATTATCATAAAGCAAAAGTATGGAAATGAGATTAGATATAAAAGCAAAAAATGATTAGTTAATAATCAAATATGAATACATATACTGATATACAAGGTAATAAAACATAAAATAATTGATTATAATCTAATCATTTTATAAAGTTTTATATCCTTTCATCTATAAATCACCTTGAATTTATATTATAAAAAAAAGAGGTTGCCTTTATAAAGCAACCTCTTGAATATAATAATCATATTAAATGATTATTCAGATTTTAATTGTCTGATATCGTATTTTTTCCAAGATGGAACTAGAAAAAACACCAACAAAATAGCCAAAAACAAGTCCACTAAAGTGAAAAGTAAGTTTGGCATCTTACATTCAATTATATTACCTATATTGATTAATATTAAAAAAACAACTAAAAAAACTAATCTTGAAAAGAATGTTTCTTTAATAAAAAAACTATTTCCCTTCATCTCCATTCTGAGCCAAGATGCAGAAAGTGCATAAATTAATATAAAACCTAGAAGCGTATCAATTAACAACTTTACAATGCCAATTGGTTGTAAAGAAAGAATTTTATCAGTATTCAAGATAATTACAAATAGTATTACACGAAAAATTTTATGATTTAATAAATTCATGATTAATTGATTTTAAATTAATTAATAAGGCCACCAAGGTGAATCAACGTATCTCCCAATTGATGCACCCGCACCCCAAAACATTGATCCGCACCATCCAATTGGATTAGACCATCCTCCACAAGCTAAAGCAAATCCCATCCCTCTAGCATCAGAAACTAACACATCACTATTACTTGGTTTTTTTGCCTTTTCAAAATAACCCTTTCCGTTCAGAAAATTAATATTTCCTTGTTGAATCCAGAAAATTGTTGATGATTTTAATTGATTCACTATTGCAATTGCAATTTTTCTCCCTGCATCATCCGATAAAGCCCTAAGTTGCGTTAACTTAGAATCTAATAAATTGATTAAAGTTTGATATTGTGTTACATCATTAATTATACTTACACTATTGAATGCATCTGTAAGAATCACTCTTTGTGAATTTGTAAATAATTTATTTGCTATTAATTGTTCTGTTGTAACACTAGCGTATCCTGCAAGTGACTTATTCAAATCTGCATCTGAAGGTAATTGAATATTATTTTCAGTACAAAATTGTTTCATTTTACCTGTAATGTATTGAGGAGATTTAAGGCTATTTAATAATTCCTCATTTTTCATTTTTGCTAAATCGTTGAAAAGATATTGAACAGTTTGATTGTGATAATCACCAATATTATTTTCATTGATAACTACCGTTGCTGTTGCATTTTTTTCAACTTTTGTATTCTCATTTTTTGTTGGCGAAGGTATATTTTCAACCTTATTACATCCAATCATCACTCCGAACACCCCAAGCACCGCAAGAAGTGATCCTGTAAAAATTAACTTTTTCATCTGTATTCTTTATAAAAATTTTGCCCTACTTTTTGATAAAGGAGTGTTCAGGTCACATTTTTCTCCAAATTACACTTGTTTCTTGTAATTCTTTTAGATACATTTTATCCACCTGCAGTTAGATAATTTTTTCTTTTCAGAATTTAAACCAAGCATAAACGGTTTGTTATTTAGTTTAATTGAATACATAATACAAAAATATGTATTTAGTTACACTAATAACTACATTTAATAAAAAAAACTATACTAGCCGTTTATTTTTGCTCATATATGAGTGTTCAAAAATATCAAAATAAATAAACTAAATATACATTTACAACTAAAAATAATATTAATTAATATTCTTGATCATTAATTCAACTTCTTTAAGAATCTCTTCCGCTTGCATTTCCAGACTCATATTTACAAGTTGATAATCAATAATTTCGGAAGACATATCACAATAATATTCGTGTACCTCTTCGTTCTCCTTGTCAGTTAACTTATTGTTTATCAATTTAATTATTGAATCTGAAATAGTCAAACTATAGCGGTCAGCTTCCAATCCTAAGTTATTCAATCCTTTTATTAGGATTAGATTTGTGAGATCGTCTTTTATCAGTGATAATATTATTTTTTTATTTGTTTCCATAAACTAATATTTTTTTTCAAAGATACATAATAGATTACATATTACAAATATTATGTATCATTTGCACCACATAAGATTACTTTTAAGACTGAGAATCAATCATTTGAACAATTGTTAAAATTAATTGGATGGAAAAAATCTATACATTTGTGAAAGAAAATATTCCAAATGTCAAAGAATGAAACTTTCAAGAACCTTAAAATAAACAAATTAAAACTTGTTTTAATGGATCTTGGTATAACACAAACAGAGTTTGCTGAAAGAATTGGAAAAAGCAGAAATACGATAAGTCGAATTTGCAATAATACTTCACAACCAAGTCTTGAACTACTTTGGCAAATCTCACTTGAACTAGGTGTTGATATTAGAGAACTTCTTTATCAATCCATTCCTAAATCAGAAAAATAGAATATTATTTTAATGGATTAAAGTTTAGTAACTTCTTCCAATATAAATTGAATTTTAGCTCCATTATAAAAGGCATAGTTCATTTCTAAAAAACCATAGTCCTTGTGATAAAGAATATTTAAGGTGCTAGTGCCAAGTTTATTGTGAATTCCAGTTGCATCAATAACCCAACATTCTGATAAAAGTTGATTCTTAAATTCTTTTTCTACCATATTTGTAACCTGATAAGTACTTTTAACAC
>CAIUKX010000384.1 GCA_903899795.1 uncultured Flavobacteriales bacterium | reverse complement strand
TATTCAAAAAACTAAAGAATAACAATTAAGGTTGACTGGTTTTATTTTATGGGAGACAATTTCAAATCAATTATCTCTTTCAAACAGGTCGGACAATAGCATTCTGCTCCAGGAGTTAATTCAATAACCGGAGGAAGTTCAGCACACCAACAGTTCGAGGTACTACAACCAAATGAAGCCCCGCATTTGGGACATATTTTTTCTCGATTAGCACTAGCTATCTTCTCCATATTGAAAAATTTCAAGAGAGATCATCCACATTTAATTTGCGAAGCTTGGGAGCTAATCTGGAAATCCCCAAAACAACTAAAACGGTCATTATTCCACCCAGTACAATGGATGGTTTCAAACCAAAAGCACGCGCAGTTACACCGGATTCAAAAGCCCCGATTTCATTGGATGAACCGATGAAGATTCCATTTACTGCTGAAACCCTCCCCCGCATTTCATCAGGTGTTGAAAGTTGCAGGATGGTATGACGAATGACAACACTTACATTATCAAATGCTCCTGTTAAAAAGAGAAAAAACAATGCCCAATAAAAATTAGTAGACAAACCAAATAATATGGTTGCCACCCCAAATGCTCCAACTGAAAGGAATAAATTACGCCCTGCATTCTTTGTAGGTGGTTTGTAAGCAATGATTAAAGCCATTATCACTGCCCCTACCGCCGGTGCTGCACGTAAATAACCCAATTCTATTTCCCCGGCATGAAGTACTTTATCAGCAAAGGCAGGCAACATAGCAACAGCGCCTCCAAATAATACAGCGAATAAATCCAAGGAAAGCGCTCCTAAAACCAATTGATTCTTGAAGACAAATTTTATCCCGGCTGACAAACTCTCTTTCAAACTTTCCTTTTTCAATTGCTGAGGTATTGGTTTTGATTTAATAAAAGTAAAAGCCAAAAAAGACAGGATGATAAATACAATATCGACAATGTAGGCTGTTTCATAACTTTCAGCAATCAATAATCCAGCACCGGCCGGACCAACAATGGATGCAACATGCCAAAAAGTACTGTTCCACGTTGCGGCATTGCTGTACAATTTCCGAGGGACAATCTGTGACATAAAAGATGGAAAAGCCGCCGAAAGAAATCCTCTGAAAACACCCGTAAAACAAACAATCACAAATATTGGGATTACTCCAAAATTATGAATAAACGTTTTACTTTCAATCGAAAAATAAAGCAAAACCGATGTCGAAACGATCATCAAAAATGTAAATAACAATATGATTTTTTTTCGATCAAATTTATCGGCGACATGCCCGGAAAAAAGTGATACAACAATAAAAGGTATAGCTTCAGCCAAACCTATCATTCCCAAAGCAAAAACATCTTCAGTTATATCATACACCTGCCATCCAACGATTACACTCTGCATTTGAATCCCTAGTGTAAAGAAAAACTTATTGATCAAAAAGAAGTTAAATTCCTTTACTTTCAAAACCGCGAATGGATCATGTTTTTTATCAATCATGCCTTGATTTTTTTATTTCCTCAAATTTGCACAAATAATTTTATCTTTAGTTCCAAAAACAATTTTAATCTTTTCTATGATTACGTCTTCCAACTTCGAGTTTCTCTCTGAACTTTCCAAGAACAATACTAAAGACTGGTTCACTACTCACAAGGAATTGTACCTGGAGCACCATCAAAATATAATTGAATTTGCGGATGAGGTTCTGAAACACATGAATCAGCACGATGTAATTGAAACAAATTCAGGAAAACAAAGCCTACATAGAATTTACAAAGACACCCGATTTTCGAAGGACAAAACACCTTATAAAACCAAATGGTCTGGAAGCTTTAGTCGCGCTTCAAAAGCCCGGAGAGGAGGTTATTATTTCAATATTCAGCCGGGTAATTCTTTTGTTGCCGGCGGTTTTTTCAGTCCAAACTCCGAGGATTTAAAAAGAATCAGGGAAGATATTTCAATGAATACTG
>CAIUKX010000383.1 GCA_903899795.1 uncultured Flavobacteriales bacterium | reverse complement strand
GTATCTTCGCACTGACTAATTGCCAATCCTTCCACAAATACATCTCCAAGCATCGGAACTTCAATAAAACCGGTATTCATTACAGTATATTCGTTCCAATTATTTGCAAAGCTTGTAGAAACATTTTGACCTGTAGCTGAGCTAACCGTGTTAACAGTTTTAATTGCACCAGAATACGTTCCGGACATTGATTCAATAATGTTTTCGCCTTTATTAGTCGATAACATGAATACAATTTTATCATCAACAGCAATTCGATAATCTTCTGCTGGCTTCATTGGTATCGAATCATACTTGAATGATCCATCCTTAGGGGTTTTGAACATAACATTACTATTGATCGCACAACTCCCTAATGACAAAGAAAGTAATGCAAAATAAAATATTTTATTCAATTTTAAGAAAATCATTTATTTCGTTTTTTCTCCAACATTATTTTGTAATAATCTTCCATATTTCTCACCAAAGTTTGGTAATGAAATTTTTTTCGAACGAAATCCCACCCTTGAGTTGAAAGCCTTTTTCGCTCGTAATCATCCTCGACCAAAAGTAATAATTTTTCAACAAACTGCGACACATTATTTTTTGGTACAATCCATCCGGTTTCACCGTCCAAGACCACATCTCTAACTCCACCTACATCAGTAGAAATCACCGGTAAATTACCCGCCTGAGCTTCTATTAAACTAACTGGTGTTCCCTCGTTATCTGAAGTCAAGCACAAAACATCCATTCCAGCATTAAATTCACCAATATTTTTAATCCATGAAGTCATTTCAATTTTCTGACCAAATCTCGAATTTAATTCATCCACCTTAGCTTTAATTTTCTCTTTCTCATCGCCGTCACCCACAATAAATACCCGGATTTTTTTTGTCGTTTGACTCAAAGCAGCTTCAATACCATCTAAAAACATGCCATGATTTTTAATTGGAGCTAATCTTCCTACAATTGCTATTGCAATTTCATCTTCCTGAATTAAAAAGCGTTCACGAATAATTTTTCTATTTTCATCTCTATTGTTTTGAAATTTCTCTAAATCAAACCCAAGAGGAATGACCTGAATTTTTGAAGCTGGGCAGATCTTATGAACCTCTGATAATTCTATTTTTTGTAATTCAGAAATAGCTATGATCCCATCAGATTTTCTGGCTAATCTTCGTTCAATAAACTTAAACAGTTCTGTCTTTATTCTCCCAAAATAAGAATGAAAAACATGTCCATGAAAGGTGTGAACAACAACCGGAACTTTACAGGCAAATGCTGCTCTTCTACCTAAGGCTCCTGCTTTTGCAGCATGAGTGTGAACAATATCCGGTTTGAACTCTTGAATAATCTGCTTGATTTTTTTATAAGCAGCCCGATCGCTTTTGAAACTTGGAATTCTCTGCATCTCTTCGATCAAAAGCGGAGATAATCCATATTCTTCGAGAATATGTAAGGAATCGGATTCTCCTTTTTCCGGATTTCCACCAATCAACAAGGTCTCATATTCACCGTCCAAATACTTCGTTAAAAAAGTAGCGTTATAGGTCGGTCCACCTATGTTAAATCTGTTTATTATTCTTAATACCTTCGGCATTTACTTTTTTTACAAGATTCTTTTTATCTTTTTATTGTCATTCGACTGTTAAAAAGTTTTAATCATTTTTCAAATTTCAACGCATTTTATGTTGAATTTTATCTAAAAAATAATCGTGAAGATACTAAGTTACTTGTTATTTTTTGTCATTTTTCAACAACATTTTATTCTTGCACAAAATAACGTCCAAGATGCTATCAATGCTTTTAAAAATAATCCTTCATTTTCAAATGCTTCGATCTCTTTTTACGCAATAAATCTTGAAAATGGATCATCCATTGCTGAGTTAAATCCAAATTTATCACTTCCTCCAGCGTCAATTACCAAATTATTCTCCACTGCTACTGCTATCGAGCTGCTTGGTCCAAATTATCAACCAGAAACAAGGATTTATTACGATGGAAAATTGGATGAAAAAGGGATTTTACACGGAAATATATGGATCAGAGGTGGTGGAGACGCTTCTTTAGGGAGTTTTTACTATAACGAAAACGGACAGGAAAATCAATTTCTAAAAGCCTGGGCGGACACCTTGATTAAAATGGGATTGAAAGGAGTCTCGGGTTCCATAATCGCCGATGCCTCTGAGTTTGGATATGCCGGCGTTCCGGATGGTTGGAATTGGTCGGACATGGGGAATTATTACGGTGCCGGTCCTTCAGGTTTGTCAATTTATGACAATATGATACGTTACAACTTCAAAACAGGGAGTTTTTCGGGAGCAAAAACGGAAGTGTTAAATATGTTTCCTGAAGTTCCTAATTACACATTTCACAACTACATTACTTCTGCCAAAAAAGAAGGAGACAATTCATACATCTATGGCGCTCCTTATTCTTTAGACCGCTTTGGAACCGGTTATTTGCCTGTCAATTCACCATCATTTGTTGTACGCG
>CAIUKX010000382.1 GCA_903899795.1 uncultured Flavobacteriales bacterium | reverse complement strand
TATAAAAATGAATAAAACACATTTATGGATTCTATTTCCGGGGGAATTAATTGTTTTCATAGCATATCGTTTCTGATTGCCAAAGGTATATAATTATGAATTAATCCAATTAAAAATTCAACATTAACGAGACATAGCTTCTAAAAACGGATTTAATTTCTCCATTGTGACATGCTCCATGATTACAATTTTATACCAATTGGGATTGTGATGATTATCAGGAATAAGCCCGAATTTCTGTGCAATTTCTATTGATATGTATTTACTTTTCATGGTGATGATATTCGAATTCGGGTGACGGTAAAATTCGATATTCAATTCTTTTAATCGCTGACAAGTTAATTCAGCTCGTTTTTGAAGAACAAGTATTTTCTCCATCCATCCATGAGGTCCGTGTGTCGATAAAATCATCCAGATCGCAACAGCATTGGCTCCCGAACGACTACCAATCAACGTACAATCTTCACCTTCCACATAACTGGCTTCTTTGGTTGTTGCAAAGTGAATCAATCCTTTTCGAATGAGAAAAATACCTGTTCCATAAGGTGCCTGAGCCATTTTATGAGCATCTAAAGTCACTGAACTGACATGTGGATTTGAGAAATTAACGGAATTTTGCCCCTCTTTGGAAAAAGGATAATAAAAGCCACCAAAAGCTCCGTCGATGTGTAATTTGAATTCACATTGCTCCGCTTCTAAAATTTCAACGTACAAATCAACATCATCAACCGATCCAAACATCGTAGTCATCATATTGGACACAACAATAAAATAGCTGATTCCATCGCTTTTCGCTTTACGAATCACAGCAGTTAGAGTATCTTTTTCTATCGCTCTGGTTTCCTTGTTAACTGGGACTTTGTAAATAGAGATATTCAATACATTCGCTCCTTTATCCATGGAATAATGACTGTCTGAGCTACAGAGTACAGCAATTTGATCAAAGCTTGCACCTTTTTCATAATGAAAAAAATTCCGATAAATCCATACTGCTTGAATATTTGCTTCTGTTCCACCGGATGCGACATACCCATCAAATTCACCTGCTTTTCCTTTCAGAATATCTTCCGAACAAATTTCAATCAACTCCTTTTCGATTTTTTGTGTTCCAGCAAAAAAACTCTCCGAACTTCCTAATGTGTGACAGCCAATGTGATTTGGATTCGTCAATAAAGTGGTTAAATAAGGTGCTTCCTGCAAATTGAATTTCTCCTGATTAAAGACTTTTTCATCCAAATAAGAGGCAGGTAGACCGATGACGGATTCTTTTAGATAATTGACATTTTCATTCAGAGCATTAAAAATCTGAGTTCTGATTTCATCTTGATTCTTTTTTTTCCAAGTCATTTTCTATTGATTTTGTTCGAAACCCAAAATTAGAGATCGATCCAGACACTAGGAATGACCAACATCATGTCGAGTCCTGAGTTTCAGATTCAAGAAAAACAAGACCTGACAACGGGCAGAATTTTAGAAATTTATCTAGGATGAATCATACTCTAACCTCAAAAACTTTCTACATTTACGATTCGAAAGAATAAAAAATATGGCTCCAGCATTAATAATAGGAATTCTCTTTGTGTATTTCATGACACTGATTATCATCTCATATTTCACGTCACGAAATGCCAATTCTGAAACGTTCTTCTCAGGAAACAAACAAAGTCCTTGGTACTTGGTAGCTTTCGGAATGATAGGAACTTCACTGTCAGGAGTAACTTTTATTTCTGTTCCGGGAGCGGTTGGTACCGGTGGTTGGCACTACTATCAATTGGTACTTGGATTCTTCCTCGGATACTTTGTCGTCGCATACGTTTTATTACCCTTGTATTACAAATACAATCTGACTTCCATTTACCGTTACTTGGAATACCGTCTTGGTTTCAGTGCTTACAAATGGGGAGCCGGATATTTTATTTTATCGAGAACCTTGGGAGCAACTGTTCGACTTTATTTGGTTATTAATGTCCTGCAGCTTTTCGTATTCGATGAATTGAACCTTCCATTTTGGTTTACGACTTGCCTCATTATGGCCATGATTGTGATTTACACGTTCAAAGGTGGTGTGAAAACAATTGTTTGGACAGATACTTTACAGACCATTTTCATGTTGCTGGCTTTGGTAGTTTGTATTTTTTCGATCAAAGATGTTTTGGGTTGGGATTGGTCAACGCTTTGGTCTAAAATGGAAAAAGATAACATGACAGGACTTTGGGGAACCGATTTCCTGAAAAAAGATCACTTTCTGAAACACATTTTAGGAGGAGCTTTTATCACGATAACCATGACTGGTTTGGATCAGGAAATGATGCAAAAGAACATCAGTGTTAAAAACCTGAAAGATGCTCAGAAGAACATGATCTCCTTTTCTTTTGTTCTATTACTGGTAAACGCACTCTTTTTATTTCTAGGTGGAATTTTATACTTATACGCCAAACAAAACGGTTGGGAATATGCACCGGATGATATGTTCCCTACTATTGTTCAGCAACACTTGCCGCACGGTATTTTCATCATTTTTATCATCGGTTTGATTTCAGCACTTTTTCCTTCTGTAGATGGAGCTA
>CAIUKX010000381.1 GCA_903899795.1 uncultured Flavobacteriales bacterium | reverse complement strand
TTAATTCCGCAGTTTTCCAGTTTGTCGTATCTAACGAAGCAATTGGTATTATTCTTTCGATAAGTGAAGTTGAAGGCGTTCCATTATCATTATTCCAAATCGCAATTTTGAACGATCCTCCGGAATCTACCTTTTTAGGAATTCCTACCAACACAGAAGTAATTTGTCCTTCAAAAAGTAATCCTGTATTCGCGTCAAACAATTGCATTTTAGCAACATCATTGTATGCATTATTCCCTGTCACATAACCACTATCGTAGGGATGTGTTTTGTCTGCCCTAAACAAATCTGTCGATCCTGTAAAAAACTCGGTTAACGTGTCTACCTGAGAAAAAGTGGTGAATACAATAAAGAATAAAAAACTGAATGCGACTGCTATTTTTTTCATGAATGAGTATCGAATAATTGATCACCATAAAAGTAATCAGAATTATTCATTGAATAATCTGATTACTAAAACAAAAAACGGCTACCCAAAGGATAGCCGTCTTCTTAGTAGAATTTACTAAAATTATTTTTTTACAAATTTGTTTGTTGTAACAATACCATTTGCAGTTATAACTTGGTACATGTATATACCTGTAGTTAAGTGACCAACATTAACAGTCGCAGTAGTTCCTGTTACGTTTTCAGAAGCTACAAGTTTACCTTCCATAGAAATGATTTCGATAGATTTTGCTGTACCATCCAAGTTGAAGTTCAACACATCATTTGCAGGGTTTGGATAAACAGATGCAGTAGTCGCAGTAGTTTCAGCTAAACCAGCTCCAACGAAGTGACAAACTGGATAAACAGCCAAAGCAATTGCTCCTGGAAGTCCCCAAGGTGTTTTAATCAAATGGAATGTATTATCATTCCAAACCTCACCACAATGAAGTGAATCTGGAGCATCACCAAATGAATTTGTCATTACAGCCATAATATCACCTGTTGTAGTAGGCATTTCAATTCCTGCCCAAAATTTGTGACCTGCAGGAATAGCAATTGGAGTACCAAAAGTAACATGCACATTATAGAAACCAGAAGTACCAATCATATGAAATCCAGCAACAGTTGTATCAACAGAAGCTAAAGTTACAGTTGAACTACCTAAAGTTGTAGCTGCTGCAGAACCACTTTGATCAGCCCAAACAGATACTTTAAAAGAACCACCGTTATCTACTTTGAAAGGTACTGCTAAAACAGCTCCTGTGATTGTACCACCAGAAATAACTCCTGTTGAAGCATCAAATAATTGCATTTTTGCCAAGTCACCATACATGTTTGTTCCTGTAACAAACCCGCTATCAGGTGTAGCATCTGCATCTAATGGATATAAAGCTGGTGTCCCAGTGAAAAATGCAGAAAGTGTATCCACTTGCGCATTCATAGAAAAAGATAGGGTTAAGAAAGCCCCAATTGTAAGTAAACCTTTTTTCATAGTAATTAATATTATTTAGTAATTTGTGTGCCGAAATTACGATTTTTAATTCATTTATCCACACGAAATATGTTAAATATATAGGCCTACTAGATAATATATTTTTTAACTTATTAATTTTCAATTGTTTAATTTTTAAAATATTTATTTGCTTGCTCCTTGAAATTGAGATAAATAGATATTATTGTGAATTCAAGAGATTTTGTCTGAAATTCTCAAAAAAAGAGTGATCCCTTTACAGAAATCACTCAGAATAAAATTTATTCAGTATTACTTTTTAACGAATTTATCAGTAAAAACCGCTCCATTTTGTGTTACCACTTTATAGATATAAATACCATTATACCAATTTGAAATATTCACACTGGCTTTTGTATTGTCAACCAATTGTTTATACACTTGCTTACCATCAAGAGCAATGATCTCGATATGTGATACTGCTGTGTTATTGAAATCAAAATTTATTATATCACTTGCAGGATTAGGATACATTGAAATTGATGTTGAATTCATCTCTTCTACTCCAGCACCTACAAAATGGACAATAGGGAAAATACACATTGCAGCATTCAATCCCCATCCTTGTTGTGTCTCTGCTACAGAATGGAAAGACATGTCGTATCTTAGCTCACCAGTATTTGTCAATGCATCTGCAAAATCATTATTCGCATTGTGAAGTATTGCTATACTATCTCCTGATGTTGAAGGTAGAATAACTCCCACCCAAAAATTATGTAAAGTCGGTATATTTACTGGAGTTGTAAATTGAACAGACAGATTATAAACACCTGCAGAACCAATCTGATGAAATACTGAATGATTTGTATCTACTGCTGCTAAAGTAACATTTTTTGTCGCTAATGGGGTTGTGCTAGGAACACCACTAACATCGTCCCAAATTGCAACTTGAAAAGAACCACCCGCACTTCTTTTATAAGGAACAGCCAATAAAGCACCAGTAATTGTTCCTCCGCTTATCACTCCATGTGTATTATCAAATCGCTGCATTTTAGCAAGGTCACCAAACGCATTATTTCCCATCACAAACCCACTATCTCTAGGTGCCACTTGATCTAGTCCATATAGGTGTAAACTTCCTGTGAAAAAGCTTGTTAAGGTATCCGTTTGAGCATTGATACCTGCTGTTAATATGAGCATAGCTCCAATCGTAAATAATTTTCTCTTCATTGTTTATGTTATTAATTAAACAACAAATATCCATAATGAACATTGCCTTAAAAAATCAAAACATCTAATTTTTTACATTTCATTTCATCGAATTTATACAAACGATCATGCTAATAATCATTAATAATCTGAATATTATCCCGATAAAATAATAGATATTTGTCAACGCAATAATAGTTCGATGAAATTCAAAAAAATTAGCCAAAAGGAACAACTTGTTTCTAACTGGTCAGGAGGTACAACCAAACAATTATTTATTTTTCCGGAGAATGAAGTTCTGGCGAACAAGGCTTTTGATTACCGAATAAGCTCTGCATCGATTGAAATTGAATCATCTGATTTTACTCCATTTCCAAATCACAGAAGAATTTTAATGATCCTAAAAGGAGAATTGGAAATCGATCATAAAGGTCACTATTCTAAGCTGCTTCAACCCTATCAAACTGATACTTTCCAAGGCAATTGGGAAACTTCTTCAAATGGCAAAGTTGTCGATTTCAACTTGATTTTCAAGCCAGAACTAGATGGTGAGTTGAATGTGCTTCAAATTGATAAAAATCCATTGCAAATAAATGCAGATACTAATTTACAATTTTATGGTTTTTATATTCTGGAAGGATCGTTTGCCTTCCAAAATGATTCCTCCGAAAACAGAACTGTAACCGAAGGTGAATTAATCATTCTAGAACAAATTGAATTTCAAAATTCATTTCAAATATCTGGAATCGGGAAGTTGATCGAAATAAAAATAAAAAACCGCCTCTAATTCAAATCAGAGACGGTTTCCAAAAAATATGTAGATTTTAGTTTTTTGTGAAACGATTGGTTACAATCGATCCATCAGCATTGGTTACCTGGCACATATATACGCCGCTTGATAAGGATGAAACATCCATCTGAGATTGGCTTGAACTTACCTCTTGCTGCAACATTAATTTTCCATCTAATGTAAAGATCCCAATAGAACTTGGGTTGTTTGGCAAATTGAATTTCAAGATTCCATTTGTTGGATTTGGATATATTGTATTCGAAGTTGCTTGTATTTCTGACAATCCTGCTGAACCAACGAAATGGACAACAGGAAAAACAGACAATGCAATTGCACCACCATAAGCAACCGCTGTCAAATCACTGTGTACCACACGTGTGTGCGTTGGTGAATCAGCAAAATCTCCATCTGTATTCGACCAAAGTGCGATTGTATCAGTTGTTGCTGTTGGATAAATAACTCCTGCCCAAAAACTGTGTCCAGCAGGAATAGCTACCGGTGTAGTGAATGTCACAGACGCGTTGTACCACTTTCCAGATCCTGTTGCACCAATTTCTGGTTGCCATGCAGTTACATCTACTGTTGGTAAACTAACCGTTTGAATTGCCAATGGAGTTGGATTTGGTTCACCTGAAATATCATCCCAAATTGCAACTTGGAATGAACCAGTCCCTGCAGCTGTAATAACTGCTAATAAAATTTCATTGATTGTTCCACCACCTGTTACTCCATACGTTGCATCAAAAAGTTGCATGGTTGCTAAATCTCCCGAAGAATTATTTCCGGTATAATAGCCGGTTCCGGTTGCTGCTGTATACCAAGTTTGTGTTCCTGTAAAGAAACTGCTTAAGGTGTCATTCTGAGCACAAAGGGTGAATGTTACCAGTGTACTAACTGTTAATAATAGTTTTTTCATGTTGCGTTATTTATTTATTTCGGTCAAATATAGACCATGAAAAAACAAAATTTACACGAAATGTTATTATTTTAAAATATAGTATTATTACTTGTTAACTTAGTATTGATGTTGAGATTAGACAACAGACCGTTGCTCTCAATGACGTAAGACTAAAAATTGGTAAAACAAAAGAAATGGTCAATTGGAATATAGAATTACCCAATCAAAAATTCAACATTAAAAATTGACGATTACATTCCAGGCATTCCCCCACCCATGTTTTTCATTTGCTTCATCATCTGAGCCATACTTTTCGGATTACTCATCATACGCATCATTTTCTTCGTATCATCGAATTGTTTCATCAGCTTATTTACTTCCTGAATATTCGTTCCACTACCAGCGGCAATACGATTTTTGCGCTGGCCATTGATGAGTTCTGGATTTGCTCTTTCAGCGGGAGTCATAGATGTAATGATCGCTTCCAAATGTTTAAATGCATCATCTTTGATGTCTACATCTTTGATAGCTTTACCCATCCCCGGAATCATTCCCATCAAATCTTTGACATTCCCCATTTTCTTAACCTGTTGTAATTGAGCCAAGAAATCATTGAAATCAAATTGATTTTTAGATATTTTCTTTTGAAGCTTTCTAGCTTCTTCTTCGTCATAATGTTCTTGTGCCAACTCCACCAAAGAAACAACATCACCCATTCCAAGGATTCTGTCGGCCATACGTTTTGGATAGAAAACATCCAAGGCATCCATTTTCTCACCTGTACCAACAAACTTAATAGGTTTGTTAACCACAGATTTGATAGACAAAGCAGCACCACCTCGCGTATCACCATCCAATTTGGTTAATACAACTCCATCAAAATTGATTTTATCGTCAAATGCTTTTGCTGTATTAACTGCATCCTGACCTGTCATGGAGTCGACAACAAACAAAGTTTCTGAAGGTTGAATCGCTTCTTTCACACGAGCGATTTCATTCATCATTTGTTCATCAACTGCCAAACGTCCGGCAGTATCGACAATAACCACATTGAAACCTTTGCTTCTTGCATGAACAATTGCAGCTTTCGCAATTGCCACAGGGTCTTTTTCCTCTTTATTTGAATATACTTCAATTCCAAGCTGATCGCCGAGTACATGAAGTTGGTCAATCGCTGCAGGACGATAAACGTCACAGGCAACCAATAAAACATTCTTTCCTTTTTTGGTTTTAAGGTAATTACCCAATTTCCCAGTAAATGTTGTCTTACCAGAACCTTGAAGTCCTGACATCAAAACAATTCCAGGATTTCCTTTCAGGCTGATTTCAACTTCATTTCCTCCCATTAATTCTACCAACTCTTCGTGGCAAATTTTGGTCATTAACTGACCTGGAGAAACGGAAGTCAGTACATCTCTACCAATCGCTTTATCCTTTACAGTCGTTGTAAATTCTTTGGCTGTTTTGAAATTTACGTCGGCATCCAATAACGCTCTTCGAACTTCTTTCAACGTCTCTGCAACGTTAATTTCTGTAATTTGACCGTGACCTTTTAATACTTTAAACGCTTTTTCAAACTTACTGGTAAGATTCTCAAACATGTTTTCTCAATTTTAATGGTGCAAAAGTAGTGAAAAAAGCATGAAATACAAGTTCAATTCCAGTATGAATTTCCACTAAAACACCTTGATTTCTTTTTATTCAGCTGTTTGTGCCGTACTTAAATTCAACTTGCTGTTTTTTCTGCTGTAACCGAAGTAAACAACCAAACCAAGTACTAGCCAAGCTCCAAATCCAATCCAATTTGAAATTCCTAACTCGCTCATCATGTACAAACAACTCACCAATCCCAACATCGGGATCAATGACAAATTATGCGTCACAGAAAAATAGGTCAGGAAAATACAGATGATGAAGAAGATATACATTGGTATTTTGTGCGAAAAGAGGCTAAATCCTGATTCATAGATTACCGTTTCACTCACATTTAATTTTTTCAAAGTAGAAACATACTCTCCTTCTTCTTTGTCAGAAAGGTAAGTCTCAATGTCCTCATCATTTTTTAAATAACCTCTCGGATCAATTTTGGCAATATTGTTTTTCAAGATTAATACTTCTTTCGCACTTAGTTTTGTTAGCAAATCTTCTGGAGCAAATACTTCTTTCTCATTGCTTAGAAAGTGCATAGACGTTTTATAATTGGACGTAAATGAAAAGATTAAAAAACCAACCAAAAACAAAGGCATTACATACTTTCCATTGATATAAGGTGTTTTGAATTTTCCTCTGGGAATATCTTTCTTGTTTTGAAGTACCAATACTCCTGCACAAACTACTACAAAAGCGAAAAGGGTTCCTATACTACACAAATCGGTAACCATTGTCAGGTTCAAAAACAAGGCTGGAACAGCCACTACAAAACCAACAACAATTGTAGCAAATGAAGGTGTTTTGAATTTTGGGTGTACCTTGGAAAATTCCTTAGGAAGCAAACCATCACGACTCATACTCATCCAAATCCGTGGTTGCCCCATTTGGAATACCAAAAGAACTGATGCCATTGCAATTACAGCACTTACAGCAATAATTCCCGACATCCATTTCAGATGTAATTTATCAAATACGAAAGCCAATGGATCACCTACATTCAGAGAATTATAACTTACCATCCCAGTCAAAACTAAAGCAATAATGATGTATAAAATAGTACAAATAATAATCGCCCACATCATCCCACGCGGTAAATCTCGTTGTGGATCCTTACATTCTTCTGCAGTCGTCGAAATTGCATCAAAACCAATGTAGGCAAAGAATACAGCTGAAACTCCTTTTAAAATTCCACTTACTCCATTGGGTGCAAAAGGAGTCCAATTATCCGTATCCACATAAAAAACGCCTACCGCTATCACCAAAAGAATGATCGCTAACTTCACTACCACCATCATATTACTCGCATTTTTACTTTCTTTCATGCCTCGATACACCAAAGCTGTAATCAAAACAATAATGAATAAAGCTGGTAAATCTGCAATTAAATGAAATGAACCGATACAAGGAGAATTTGTCCAAGCCTGATGAGCTGCAATAAGATTTGATTCGATATTTTCTACTGACTTACCACTGCTGATCAAGTTTAAATATTCGCTATTTCCATTATAGGCTGAAAGATAATCCATTTGAATCCACTGGGGTAAATGAATGTTCATACTCTCCAGTAGTCCTGTAAAATAATCACTCCAAGAAATGGCAACCGTAATGTTACCTATCGCATATTCCATAATCAAAGCCCAACCGATGATCCACGCTATAATTTCACCAAATGCAACATAAGAATATGTATATGCACTTCCGGAAACAGGCACCATGGATGAAAATTCTGCATATGCAAAGGCAGCAAAACCACAAGCGATAGCTGTGAATAGGAATAAAAAGATGACCGCTGGTCCACCATCATAACTCGCTTTTCCAATTGTACTGAAAATTCCCGCACCAATAATTGCAGCAATACCAAAAGCTGCCAGATCTTTTACACCAAGGTGTTTTCCT
>CAIUKX010000380.1 GCA_903899795.1 uncultured Flavobacteriales bacterium | reverse complement strand
TTACCGTTTGAAAGCTTCATTCACAAATTTATGACTAACTGACCTATTGACATCAATATATTGCTGAAGGGTTGTAATCTTGCTGTGACCAGTATATTTCATAAGCTCGCTAAGTGGTGTCACATTCACCAAGTTTGTGATAAAGCTATCTCTGCCTTTGTGCATAGTGATAGCTTCATATCTTCTCAGGTATTCTCCCGTATCCTTATCAACCAGATTTGTGATCTGGTCAAAATATCCTGTCAGTTTGAGTGCATCCTTCAGATATAAATTAGCCTTAACGTTGCTTAACATTAGCGGTTTTAGGCTCATGCCATTGGCTCTTAAAATTTCCATAGCCGTTGGGCAAAGAGGTAACTCTAATATTATGCCGCTCGAATTTGCAGTCTTTTGAGCTTTACGTTTGTATACTGGAGCTGTATCAATGTTCTGTATAAACCGTGCGTCAAAGCCAACAAGATCGCCCCAACGCATACCTGTCAAACACGCAAAAGTGAATAGATGTTTTATCTTGTTGAGATGCAAAGCATCAAAATGATAGTCGTAAATTTTAAAAACCTCATCAACAGTTAATGTAACCTTTTCATTTTTAACATTGGAAATGTTCTTCCTAACAAACTCTTTAAGGAATTCATAGCTATCAACAAACTTGTTTAACTGTAGGAACTTGAAGAACTCTTTCAGGGTATCGAATCGCTTACGTAGTGTTTTCGGTTTTAACTTGCCGTGTGTTTTTAAGTAATGATCGCCATTGGGTGTTTTAACCTTTTGGGGACATTGCAACTTCAACCAGTTATGCAATTTGGTACAAAAGTTATAGTCGACTGAAGCTATCTTAATCCTCTCGCCATGCACCATCTCGTAATCGATGATTACGTTCAAAAAAGAGGTATAGTCTTTCAGGCTAAGGATGTTCCCATTTACCAACAGGTTTCCCCTTTTATCTTCATGGAACTGCCTGTACATATCCAGCATCAATGCCGATCTCACTAAGGCTTTTTCGTCTCTTTGCTTTAGTATGAGCTCCTGAAGTTCGTTGCCTGTGAGAAATATACCATTCTTAGCATTTTCATCGAGGATTTCATTGGCATTCTTAAGAGCCTTTTGTATTATCTCGTGGTTGGTAGTGAAATTATCTACATCGGCTGACAAGGTTTGTCGCTTGGAATCCCAATCAACATACTTTCCATTTTTAGCCTTCTTTTTACTGATATTAACCCCAGTGGGGAGGCGCATGGTTGTTTCACGATGATAATAAACAACAACAGATCCGTTGTTGATTGCCAAATTGGCAAATTTAATCCCAGCTTTTCTCATGATTGAATTTGTACAAAAATAAACCCTTATTAGATTTGTAGTAAATCTGTAGTAAAAAACTGAGAACGATTATTCTTATTAAAATAATTAAACTGTTATCAAAAACCGCTGTAAATGCTTGCAATAGTGTTTTATTTAACAATTTTATCATGAATTGTTAATTGCTGTTTTGGATAAATAGAATCCTGTCTCCCCGACTTATTACACACATAAAGGACTGATTTTCAGTCCTTTATGTTTTTTAGGAACAAATAAAGAACAAACTTCTTTCTTTATTATAGTGGACTTACACACTCTTACACACCTTCTATAAAAAGTCCACCTCAGTAAAAACAAACTTTCAGTTTTAATATATAATCTATCAATGAGTTTTTGAACCGATATGGGTCAAGATCTCATTGAAGAGAAAACTATTGTAAAACCTATGAAGTATGTAAAGACAACCTTCAAGACCTTCTTGAAACACCGA
>CAIUKX010000379.1 GCA_903899795.1 uncultured Flavobacteriales bacterium | reverse complement strand
ATTAATTAAATAAATATATTTGGTCAAATAAATAGTAAGTTTTTTACATTCATTTCTGAAACAATGGCCGAAACGCTTTCTTTTGCAAACGCGCAACTGAAAAGAGCAAGCCTATCGGGAAATGATGTGAGATCGGCATTTTTTGACAAAATTGGAGAATTCAACGAGAACCTTTTCAAATGCAAAGAGTGTACAGGGACATATAAATCGAAAAATGGCAACTCTAATTTAGTGAGTCATGCTTCTAGTCATCACGGGTGGCTGGAAAAGATTATAACGGCTAAAACTTCTGGAGGTCCTCTGGATCAATTTGTTACCCGCAAAGTGAGCCTGAAAGCTATGAACCTTTTCAAGTGGATTGAACAGTGCGTGATGAATGATGAGCCTTTCGATTTTGTTGAAAATCCATATGTCAGAAAAAATTCGCGGAATGATCCTATCTCCGTGACTACACTGGTGAAATACATGGAGTTAGTGCGAGAAAAAGTTGAAAATAAATTGAAGGCTTTGATTAACGTAGTTTCCCCGAAACGCTTCGGTCTTATCTTTGATTCTTGGACCTGCAATTCCGAACATTTTACTGCCGTCTTCATTACCTGGACTGATAAAAAAGATTCAGTTCAGATGTACAATTTGTGCTGTGGAGTTCAGGACGAAACAGCAGGGGACGACTTAGTGTTCACGGCTGAGGCTATGGGCGATTACTTTTTTGATGAGCTTCAAATCGTGGGACTAGATCTCTTCGAGGACATTGATTTCATTTGTGGTGACAATTGTGCTGTAAATAAACGGTTGGCAACACTTATTACCAACAGGATAAAGTCAGATAAAGGCACCGAAAATGCTTGGATCGTGCCTCTTGTTGGCTGCAGTTCTCATCGATTAAATTTGGCTCGTGAAATGTTTTATCAAACTTCACTGAATGCGCACGTGATCGGGAAGGTTGATCAACTAATGACGAAACTCAGGACGCTCAAAAACTCGGCTAAATTACGAAAATTTACTCAATATCGTGCTCAGAATCAAAATGTGACGAGGTGGACTAGCGTGAATGCAGCATTAACAAAATTCAAAAAAATTGAATCATACATACCTCAGTGTGGATTTGATGATGATGTTCTTCAATTTGTTCCAACTGCAGTAGAAAGCAGTCTAATCAATACTATTCTCACTTCTGATCAATCATTTGCCTCCGCAGGACGAGCGTTGCAGCGTGGAGTTTCAAATCAACTTGAACTCGTCCATGTCAGAACTATTTTTGACAAACTAATTGAACAGTACTCAGATTCTGTTGAGAAACTAGGGTCCAATTCGGAACTGGTGCAAACCCCTGATTTTGAAAATGGTGTTTGCAAAGTGCAAGCTCTAGATGAGAGGCTTCTGACTGCAAACGAAAGGAAGGCCCTCAAGCGTTTTTTGTTGCCACTGAACCAAGAGGATGAGGAATCTGAGCACGAATCTGGAGATGAAGAAGTTCAAACAGATTGGGCTCAAGATTGTATTGATGTCTGGGACTCCCGTAAGCGCAGGAAGCTTGCGGTATCAAAATATCGGTCGATGAAACATGTTTCTCCAACTTCAAATGTTTGTGAACGTCTCTTCAGCAGGGCAGCACTTGTCATGAGGCCTCATCGTAGACATATGACGCCTTTTCACCTTGAAATGTTAATGTTCCTGCGGTGCAACAAAGCATTGTGGGATGAAACAACTGTGGAACTTTGCATAACCGAGCCTGTTTAGTTTAATTTTT
>CAIUKX010000378.1 GCA_903899795.1 uncultured Flavobacteriales bacterium | reverse complement strand
GTGCGCAATTGCAGGAAGAAAAACTAATAACATATAATTGTGAAGTTATATCCCTCGATGAATGTGTATTTATCGAGGGTTCTATTTACTATATCTCAAAGAACTATACCGCAAATAATCCACAATAGGGATAGGTGCGTTAAATAAAGAGGAATTACAAAATTATACATATATAAAAATCACAACCACCAATCAATAAAAAGGATATAACAAGGTCTGATTAAAACCGATTCTCGTTATATCCTTTTTTGTTTTAAACACCCATTTAATTAATTTAATTAATTCAATTTTCCATATCTCACATGGAATTTGTAACTCACCTACTTTTTCCCACAACTCACCTTTTTCTTTTTCTTGATTACAGAGCTATTACCTAGTTTCACACTCGAAATGAATCAATGGTTTTAGCAAACTTCAACTATTTTTTCTTTTTCATTAAAGATCAGCTATTTAGCGTCTTTTTTAAAATAAAACAAAGACTTATTAAACAAGTGTTTAAAAAATATGTAATTTCGCCTCGATTTTGAGAATATGAAAAGAGATCTTACAACTGAAGGAAAGATAAAAGAAGCCGCAACACGAATTTTTATCACAAAAGGATTCAACGGCTGCACTACCCGAGAAATTGCAAATGAATCAGGAACTAACGTAGCACTTGTAAATTACTACTTCAAAAGCAAAGGACAACTTTTTGATCAAATTATTTCATCCGTTGTAAAAGAATTTACGCTTTCGTTGATCGATGTATTTAAAAGCAACATGTCGCTCATCAACAAAATGCGGATTTTAATCGAAAAAGAATTTGAGTTTCTATCGAAATATCCGGAAATACCAAACTTCATTATCAATGAGTTAGGTAAAAAAGATAAATCATTTTTTGATTGCTTAGACATTGCGACAGAAATTCAGAATACAAAAATATTCGAAGAAGTAGCTACTGCTCAGGCAAACGGTGAAATGCGAAGAATTGATTTGGTAAGCCTGATGCTGTTGCTTATGTCGAACTGTCATTTTCCTTTTATGGCAAAACCGATGATCAAAGCCATCCATTCGATGGAAGATGAGCAATACACAGAACATTTAATGATACACAAACAATACGTTACAGAAATGCTTATCAATTATCTTTTTCCCAATCGATAGTAGCTCAATAAAAATGTTCATCACTAATTTAAAATTCAAATAAAATGGAGGTAGTACAAAAAAACAAAAGTCGAGGATTGAAAAGCAAATGGATTGCTTTCAGCCTGCTTTTTGTAAGTTTCCAGGGATTTAGTCAAACACTCGATCTGGAAACATGCTTAAAGATGGCTGACACTGCTAGTTTGAGTAATCGCAATGCAAAATTGGACATTGCCAGTAATCAGGAATTAATCCGCGCAAACAAAGCGGCATTACTTCCAAAAGTAAATTACACAGGTGATTACAGGTATTACGCCTTAATTCCCGGAAACTTATTACCAGGGGTTATTTCAGGTGGAGCCCCGGGAACATATACCGTTGTAAAATTTGGAGTTCCTTACAATTTTGGTAATACAGTTCAATTGAATCAGACGATCTACAATCCCCTGTTGCAAACGGGATTAAACTCCTTAGATATCAACCAAAAAATCATTGAATTACAAAGTAAATTAACTTCTCAAAATATTCAATATCAAGTTTACCAGACTTTTTTCAATCTCCAGGCCATCACCAAACAACTAAAATACGTTGATGATAATCTGGAAAACATTGACAAACTGATTCAAAACATGAACTTACTTGTTGCTGAAAAAATGACACTTTCAGTGGAAGAGGATAAATTAAAAGTCAACCGTTTGAATATAGTCAACCAACAACAAAGATTGGTCGCAACCAAAAGTCAAATGGAATACTTACTACGGATTTTGACAGGAATGGCTCCTGATACAAAATTTGAATTAGTAACAGATGACTTGATGGAAAAAACAATTTTACTTGATTCGAAAGACAACCACAATGTAGAAATTGACATTATCAATGCTCAAATGGAATTGAATCTAAACGAAAAGAAAGGTATTAATATGGCTTACCTTCCTACATTCTCATTCTATGCAGCTTACAATTACAGTTACAACATGCGTCCGGAAACCAATTTTACGAAAGGAATTAATTCTGCATACTTGGGTGTACGTATTGATTGGACCTTATTTGACGGACTTGAAAAACACAATAAAGCAAAAGTTAATCGTATCCAAGCTGAAAAATTAAACAACCAACTGGAATTGACACAACAGCAACTGGCGATGAATATCGAAAATGCCAAAAAGCAAGTCGAAATACAAATTAATTCCCTGATGATCTCAAAAGAACAATTGACCTTATCAGAAAAAATATACACACAAGCTGAAGTTTCTTTCAAAGAGGGGGTTACTTCTTCCAACGATTTGATCAAGGCTGAAAATGACTTGATTCAAGCCCAAACCAATATAATTTCTTCTTATATACAATTGCGTCAGGCAGAATTAGACTTATTAAAATCTACAGGTAATTTAAAATAAAATCATTATGAATAAGAGAATCATAACAATCGTAGCAATTTCACTCGTACTTGTCGCTTTGAGTATCATGAAATTAAAATCAAACAAAGCGCAGGTTGAGAAAAAATTATACATCCATGACAATGAAGCTCCTATATTGGTTGATGTAAGCAAACCTGCTATGCATTCGTTTGAAAATTCATTTTCTTATTTGGGAACCTTCGAACCATTCCGTCAAAACACAATTGGATCAGATGGTGCAGGAAAAGTCATCAAACTTGGATTTCAGGAAGGTGACAAAATCTCTGAAGGTCAATTTTTAGCGAAATTAGACGATGAATTGCTTTCCATTCAATTGGAAAATGCTGAAATCAGTGTAGAAGGTCAAAAAAATGAC
>CAIUKX010000377.1 GCA_903899795.1 uncultured Flavobacteriales bacterium | reverse complement strand
GATTCCCTGACCGATCAGCATATATGGTTTCTGAGCCGAGTTCAATAATTCCGCAGCCTCTTTAAGTTGGTCTACTTTCAAACTTGGGTGAGGATTGTAACTTCTTATTTCCGTACATGGTTTGTATTCGTAATCTGTAAATCCAAATTGCGCATCTTTTGTGATATCAAGTAATACAGGTCCCGGTCTTCCGGAGCGAGCGATGTAAAATGCTTTTGCCATAGCCGGTTGGATATCTTCAGCTCTTGTAACCTGGATGCTCCATTTTGTTACCGGCATTGAGATTCCGATTACATCCGTTTCCTGGAAAGCATCCGTTCCCAATAGGTGAGAGGCTACTTGTCCCGTTACACAAACCACCGGTGTGGAATCGATCATGGCATCTGCCAATCCTGTTACCAGATTCGTCGCCCCCGGACCTGAAGTGGCAAAACAAACGCCTACTTGTTTTGATGTTCTGGCAAATCCCTGAGCTGCATGGATTCCTCCTTGCTCGTGGCGTACCAATACATGTTTCACCTGATCCTGATAATCGTACAATGCATCATAGATCGGCATGATCGCTCCTCCGGGATATCCGAATATGGTATGAACCCCTTCGGCAACTAAACTTTTTATTACGGCTTCTGCGCCTCTTATTTGTGTTTGTGTGCTCATTTTTTAGTTTTTTTTGTTTCCCCCTCCAAAGGGGGAGAAATTATTTATCCGTTACGCAACCTGATGAAGCATCCGATACGCTTTTCGCATACTTGTATAAAACTCCTTTTTTAACTTTCAATTCAGGCTGCACCCAATTTGCTTTTCTTCTTTTTAATTCCTCTTCGTTGACTTTAAGTGTCAATTCGTTTTTTCGAATGTCGATGGTAATCAAATCACCTTCCTGAATTAGAGCGATCAATCCTCCGTCAAATGCTTCCGGACTGATATGTCCAACCACGAATCCGTGAGTTCCACCTGAAAAACGTCCGTCGGTAATCAAAGCTACACTTGCTCCCAAGCCTGCACCCATAATCAGCGAAGTAGGTTTTAACATTTCCGGCATTCCTGGACCTCCTTTTGGCCCGCAATACCGGATGACGACGACATTTCCGGGTTTGATTTTACCATTTTTGACTCCATCTACTACTGCGAATTCATCTTCAAAAACTACAGCCGGACCTTCAAAAAATTCACCTTCATTGCCACTTATTTTAGCGACAGAACCATTTTCTGCTAGATTTCCGTACAATATTTGCAAATGTCCACTTGCTTTGATCGGATTTTCCAACGAATGAAAAACATCTTGGCCATCTGCTAAACCTGGCAAGTCTTGTAAGTTTTCAGCGACGGTTTTACCTGTAACCGTCAAACATTCACCATGTATCCATCCTTTTTCCAATAAGTATTTCATGACGGCCGGAACCCCACCTACACGGTGAAGATCTTCCATCATGTATTTTCCGCTAGGTTTCAAGTCTCCCAAAACCGGTAAAGCATCACTCATTTTTTGGAATTCATCTATGTTTAAATCAACACCAACAGAGTCAGCCATTGCAATCAAGTGAAGAACCGCATTGGTTGAACCACCCAGTACCACAACGATGGCCATTGCATTTTCAAACGCTTTTTTCGTCATGATATCGCTCGGTTTGATATCTTTCTCTAACAGTAAGCGGATCGCCTTTCCTGCATTTTCACATTCTGTTGCTTTGTCCTGACTAAGTGCAGGATTGGAAGAACTGTAAGGTAAACTCATTCCCAAAGCTTCGATGGCAGAAGCCATTGTGTTTGCAGTATACATACCACCGCAGGCACCTGCCCCCGGACATGCATTTTTGATAATTCCTTTGAAATCCTCCGGAGTGATATTGTCGTTCATTTTCTTCCCTAAAGCTTCAAAAGCAGAAACGATATTGAGCGATTCACCTTTCCATCTTCCCGAGTGAATTGTTCCACCGTACAACATGATAGCCGGACGATTCAATCTACCCATCGCCATTACGGATCCCGGCATATTTTTATCACAACCAACAACCGCTATCATAGCATCGTACCACTGAGCCCCCATTACTGTTTCGATCGAATCAGCGATGATGTCTCTTGAAACGAGTGAATAACGCATACCTTCTGTTCCGTTTGAAATCCCGTCGCTTACACCGATGGTGTTGAAAATCAATCCAACCAAATCCGATTTTGTAACAGCAGATTTAACATCTTTCGCTAAATCATTCAAGTGCATATTACATGTATTTCCTTCGTATCCTGTACTTACAATACCCACTTGGGCTTTTTTCAAATCGTCTTCCGTTAAACCTATTCCGTACAACATAGCCTGAGCGGCAGGTTGCGTTTCGTCTTGTGTGATCGTTTTGCTGTATTTATTTAGTTCCATGGGAAAAATGAATTATATGTATAAATTTTCGTGTTCGTTGCAAGCTACTTTTCGTTTGTAGGCTCTTTGGATCAATTGACTGTTTGAATCATCCCATTTCATCGGGAATGTGTATTCATCCAGTTTTTTTATTCCGGTTACTTCCGTTGCTGTACCGCAGAAAAAGGCTGCATCGGCAGTTTTTAATTCTTCCGGTTTGAAGAAACGTTCTTCAACTTCAAAACCCAATTCTTTTGCGATTTCAAAAACAGTTGCTCGTGTTATTCCTGGTAATATGTTTCCAAGCGGAGCAGTCACAAACTTTCCGTCTTTTTCAAAGAAGAAATTAGCTCCTGGACCTTCTGCTACAAAACCGTTCATATCAGTCAGTAAAGCTTCATCGTATCCTTTTTGTTTGGCTTCTGTGGTAGCGAGTATGCTGTTGGTGTAATGTCCCACCACTTTCGCATCCATGAAACAAGATTTAGGATTGGGTCTTTCGAAAGAAGAAAGCATAAGATTCAACATTTCATCTCCAAGGTAATTCCCCCACTTCCAGGCAACGATGGCTAGATGAACCACATCTGTTTTGGTTAGTGACATATTTTCACCCAAGTATACAAGTGGACGTATGTAAGCGTCGGTCAAGTTATTTTTTTCCAGTAACTTGTAGGTCAATCTTTCCAATTCTTCGCTTGAATACTCCAGTTTGATATGCATTTTTTCAGCAGAGTGATGCAATCTGTCAAAATGTTCTTTTGCTTTAAAAATTCGGGTTCCATCTGGTGTGTCGTAGGAACGGATTCCTTCGAAAACGCCATTACCATAATGCATGGTTTGGTTATACACACTTGCTTTGGCAGAAGTTGCCTTGATGAAATCACCATCTAAAAAAACGATTGTTTGCTTGTTAAAATACATACTTTGTACACTTTTAAATTTTATTGCCTTTGTCTCCATTTGTTAACATTTCGTCTTTTCAGGACAAATGTTGTTAAATTCTATTTTTTTCTGCCAGTCATTTTTTTTATTCTATCCAATGACCAACTTCCTTTTATTTTAATTATGCTACTGGTATTTAGTTGTTTAATTCTGTTTTTTTTATTCTGTTTAACTTTTATTTCTTTTTCTTTCCTGAAATTCAATCCAAAAAAAAAGCCTTTCTCAATTGAGAAAGGCTTTGTATGTATACAATAGTTACTTCCTCAACTCATGAGCTGAATAATAATAATGACAACAATGACATTTACTATGTAGAAACTATTTTTCATTTCGTATGAATGTTTTTTTCTTTGTTCTAAATTATCATTTAATTTCTAAATACAAAAAAAAGCAGGTATTATTTTTCGAAATCAAATTTCTGGAGCAAATATACAACTGATTTAATTTATAACAAGAAAAATGTGGTTTTCGAGGTAATATTGTGGTGAAAGTGGCGAAAAATGGTTTATATTGTGGTGAATGGATAGGGGATCAGAATGAGAGAGGAGAATGAGAATGAAGGATGGATGAAAAAAATGTAGGGGCAAATCGCGATCTGCCCGTGTGTTAAAATAATCAATATTGATTGATAAAACGTAGACGTTGACCATGCTCAACATTTTTAATATGTCGAATTATGAATAATTAATGGAATTGTGAAAAATCGCCGGGATAGGTCGTGATCTGTCTCCATGAACCCTGTTAATAATTAATCCGCCGGAGTAATTGAAGCCACATTAAAAGACCGCGAAATCGGAACCAATAAATCGAGATGGTACAGTACAATCTTTTGTGCCTGTGCCTTTCCTTTGATTTCGTGAATGAAAATCTGGTGAACCAAATACGATTTATGAACACGACTGAATGAATTTACACCAAGGTTTTCGAGTATTTCCTCAATTTTTTTCAAAGAAACACGCTCCATCGATTTTTTGACTTTGTCTTCTTTGTCCAGATAATAAGTGACAACATAATTATCATTGGCCTCGAAGCAAATCACACGATTGATGGCAATATTCAGTAATTTTTTACCATTGTCATTTTCCAGCACAAAGTGAATTTCATTTTTTTCTTCTGATGGAGTTGTGTTCACCTGGTGATTGATTACTTCAGTAAATTGGGTCGAATCGTTTTCTTTGAAAATTCCAAAAAGATAAGTAGCAATAACTGGTAATAAAGACGGG
>CAIUKX010000376.1 GCA_903899795.1 uncultured Flavobacteriales bacterium | reverse complement strand
TGAGTTGTTTCCAACACCAACTCTTTGTCATCTGCGCTCACCAAAATTCCTTCGTGACGAACTCCGTCGTTCAGTATCGTTTCAACCGTTCTTCCTATATTTTTCACAAACTGTGGAAGAACACGTAAAGGTCGATCCAAACCGGCAGATGTAACGTGTAACTCAAAATCTTGTTCTTCACGATCCAAGTTGTGCTCTACATTTCGTGAAACAGCCATACAGTCCTTCACAGAAACACCACCTACGTGTTTATCGATTTCAATGGTAATAGAATTGTCTTTGGAAATTTTTAAATCCACCAAAAACAGACCGTTAGCTAATTCTGCGAAACGTTCTTCAATTAATTCTATAACTCTTTTTTTACTAATCATAACCTAATAAAAGAGGGGACATTCGCCCCCTCACTTGTTCATCTTCACTATAAATGACGACGCAAATATATGAATTTATTTTAATATTACACTATTTATCAACAGATAAGTTTCGTTTATCCTGCATTTTTTCGAACTTTGCGACGAATTATGTTAGTAGAAATTCAAGATAAAATTGTGTCAACGCAAATTTTCGAGCGGAAGTTTGTGTGTGATCTGAACGCTTGTAAAGGCGCATGTTGCATTAAGGGAGATGCAGGAGCACCGTTGACGGTCGAAGAGGCCTCAATCATTGAAGATGAACTGGAACACATTCTGCCGTACATGCGTCAGGAGGGTGTTGATGCTGTAAATCAAACAGGAGTTTTCTACATTGATCAAGACAATGATATGGGTACAACTTTGGTGAACAATGAGGAATGTGCATTTGTATTTTTTGATGAAAAAGGAATTACTAAATGTGCGATTGAAAAGGCGCATTCTGAAGGTAAAATTGATTTCATTAAACCAATATCTTGTCATTTATATCCAATCCGAGTGAAGCAGTTCAATGATTTTACTGCATTGAATTATAATGAGTGGGACATTTGTGAGCCTGCTTGTGCTTGCGGAGAGAAATTGGATGTTCCGGTTTACCGTTTTCTGAAAACACCGATTATCAGAGCTTTTGGTGAAACTTTCTACGAGGAATTAATCGTTGTGGATGAGGAGTTGAAAAAAAATGATAATTGAAATCAGGCTTTTGAAAATCTAGTGTTCTTGTTTTGGCATGAAATTTATATATTCACTCGTCATACATTTGAATTAGGTTTTTTATGAAGTTTATTTTTTCTCTTTCAGTCGTTTTTTGTTTACTATCAACTTCTTTGTTTTCTCAGGTTTCTTTTGATGACGGGAATACTTTTTATACGGATTCTAGTCAAACCACCCTTTGTAATGGTAAATTCAGAACTTTTTACCCTGGTTTCAAGCAAAAAACTTCAACCAATTATGTCGAAGGTAGATTGCATGGTGAATTCATCGAATATTATGCAGATGGGAAAGTCAAAGCGAAATTTACTTATGTAAACGGTCAGGTTGATGGTGAAGCCTTGGAATTTTATCCTGAAACTGGAATTGTTAAAAGTCGTTTTAATTATTCAAATGGATTGAAAAATGGTGAATGCGTTTTTTACGATGAAAAGGGTGATATTACGGAGCGAAAAGTTTTCGTAAAAGGAGTGATTCAGCAATAGGAATGATATTTCTCAGTTTTCTGTAACATCCTTTTGCATACCTTTGCAGGATGAAGAGAATCATTTTTCTAGTATTAATTCTTGGAGCTGCTGTTACTGCAGTATACATGATGCAAAGGGTTCCTAAAGAATCATTGCCGATTATTAATCCCGTTGATCTGAAGAAAGAAATGGTCGATTCAAGCTTGGTACGAAAGGGAATCGGACATCGAATCGGACATTTTTCATTTTTAAATCAAGATGGAAAAACGGTGACGGATCAGGACGTACGTGGAAAAGTGTATGTCGTTGAATACTTCTTTACGACTTGCGGAACAATTTGTCCGCAGATGAATTCACAGATGCAGCGTGTTCAAAAGAAATTCCTAGGAAATCCAAACTTTAAAATTTTGAGTTTCACAGTGGATCCTGAAATTGACACAGTAGCACAAATCAAAAAATATGCCACAGAGCACCATGCAAAAGCTGGGCAATGGCAGTTTTTAACAGGTGAAAAATCGAAATTATACGAATTAGCGAGAAAATCTTTCTTTGTACTGAAACCGGCAGAAACCCAAAATCAAGGAGATGGAAACAGCGATTTCATCCATACCAATAATTTCGTATTGATCGATCAGAAAATGAGGATCAGAGGTTATTACGACGGAACTTCAGCCCATGAAGTCGATCAGTTGATGAACGATATCGGTTCGGTGATGGAGGAGAAGTGAGACTTTATTTTACAATCAAAATCTTCGTTTCTTTCCCAATCGATTTATACAAATCAGTTATATCAGCCGTTTTTAAAGAAATACAACCTAAGGTCCAGTTGTTTTTATTTTTGATGGCATCGTCACTTCCGATGGGAACACCATGAATTCCAACTTCCCCACCGATTTTTGCATTTTGAGGAATCGTCTTATTCTTTTTGTTGGCCTCAAATTTCTTTCGGGATTCGGGATTGGGATAATCGATCCAGATGAAGTAGGACCAGCTTTTATGTGGATACATACTGATAATCCCGAAATTTCCTTCGGGTGTACAGCCATCACCTTCCTGTTTTTTGTCATCTGTTGGATTGAATCCAAAAACACATGGATAAGTGATCAAGGTCTCATCGTTGTATTTCACTTTTAATTCGTAGGCAGATTTGTCAATGTGGATCAATAAATCTTTTTTTGGGATTTTTCGGGATGTAACCTGTTCTAATAGGGTTTTTTTCTCAATGCCGAACCAGGAAAAAATTCCCACAGATAAGATTGAAATGAATATAATTATTTTCATACTGATTCATTTTTGTTTAGGGACAATTGTTTGTAGGGACAAGTCACGACTTGTCCTTACCTAAATTTATGGTTGTATAATATTATATTGCACCCTTTGCCTTTAATTCCAAATATTTATTGATTGCATTGATAGACAAATCCTCCGGACGGGTTAAGATGGTGTGAATGCTGTTTTTCTTCAACTCAAAAGCTATTTTGTGTTTTACTGAAATCATTCGTTCGGCAACTGTTGACTGATAGATATCACGGGTTGTTTTGAAATCCTGATACGCCATTTCTTCCAATTCATTGTTTTGAAAAAACACGACTACCAGCACATGCTTTTGATTGATTTTCCGCATCAAAGGAAGAGCACGGCGCATGGCAGATTCAGTTTCGAAATTTGTGAAAAGAAGCAATAACGAACGTGTTTTGATCGTCTTCCGAATCGATTCGAATAACAATTCAAAATTGGCATCGAGGAAATGAGTTTTCTGGTTGTACAGAACTTCCATAATCCGTTTCATTTGTCCTTTCGATTTTTCAGCGACTAACTGGGAACCGATTTTGTCGGAGAAAGTAATCAATCCGGTTTTGTCTCCTTTTTTGATGGTAATATTGGAAAAAACCAAAGTGGAATTAATGGCATAATCCAGCATGGAAAGATGGTCGAACTCCACCTGCATATTTCGGCTCTTATCAAGAATACAGTATACATGCTGCGATTTTTCTTCCTGGTATTGGTTCACCATTAAGTCTTTTCCACGACTGGTTGCTTTCCAGTTGATGCGTTTGATTTCATCTCCCTGAACATAATTTTTGATTTGTTCAAACTCACTGTTGTTTCCCAATCGGCGAATCTTTTTCACTCCGGAAGCTACTTTTTGCTGTTGAAACACCATCAGTTCGTATTTCTTCATCTGAAGAATGGAGCCATTTAACTGAATTGCTTATGAACCTGTCAAAAAGATCTAGATCCTTTACGGCAGTTTGCAGCTTCCATCTCCAAATATCCTTAGCCATTACTGCTATTGATCTTTTACCCCCTATTCTTTTGGTTAAAATCAGTGGGGAATTCAGCGGAATATTATTAGCCTTTATTCTCGCAATCACTTCAGCTTCAGGTTTAGCGATATATTCACCATTGATCTGAAGTGCAGGG
>CAIUKX010000375.1 GCA_903899795.1 uncultured Flavobacteriales bacterium | reverse complement strand
GTCGCGACTTGACCCTACTGTGGAATGAAATTCCTTCGCCTTATATACAAATTCATTTACTTCTTCAAAATAGGTATTCGCAAATAATACAGAAGGTTCATTTTTATTTATTTGAAGAATAAAATCCGCAAAATTTGAAATTTTAAATACAGAGAACTTTTCAGTTAAATGCTTATCAAAATCATGAATGATTCCGAGCTGCGTGTTACAATGAACTTTTTCTTTCAACAGTAAAGCTTTAGCAGTCTGAACACCTGAAGAATAAGTATGATAAATTGCATCTCCGAAAGAACCTTCCTGTATCGCTGTTTTAGCAGCATCCAACTTTTCCTCTGCATCAAAGATCAAAGTCGTTACCAAATCAATCATCACACCTGCACATTCCCCAACACCAATGGCTGTTTTGAATTGCTCTTCATGCCCCCAATCAATATAATCTGAAGATTTCAAAGTTGTAGTATCAGCCAAAGGTTTCAAAAGATCATAGAAATATTTATTTCCCTGACGATCATAATATTCATTAAACAATTCATCATCAAACTGCTTATCCGAATAATCATCCAACAAGTAACGGATGACATCTAAAACCCTTTTACTTGGAACTTTAATCACTTTCTCAGCAATACGACCGAATCCATTACCGATCTTTCCACCTCCCAACAAAACCTGCAAGGCTGGAATAGTTAATCCTTCTACTTTTTGTGAACTCCCATGAAATCCGATGTGCGCCAAACCGTGCTGGCCACATGAATTCATACAACCACTAATCTTTATTTTAATATCTTGATTATAAATCAACTCAGGATACTCATCTCTAATAACACTTTCAATCACTTTTGCAACATTAGTTGAATCAGAAATTCCTAAATTACAAGTATCAGTACCCGGACAAGCTGTGATATCCGCCACACTATTGAAACCGCTTTCTGCTAAATTGATCGCTTTTAAATCCTGATATAAGGCATATAAATTTTCTGGTTTAATGAATTTGATTAGTAAACTTTGATCAATTGTAAACCTTAATTCATCTGCCGCATATTTCAAAATTATTTCACTCAATTGTCTTGCTTGCACTGTATTAAAATTTCCAATCAGCACTTTCACATTGGCAGCATAATAATCACTTTGCTTCTGTTTAAACACATTGGTTTTCAACCACTCATTAAACCCTTTATCATCTGAAACTTTAAGTAAATATTCTATCGTAACTTTCGATTTAAACTCCTCAAAAATGGTCGTTTGCTGATCTATTAATTCAAAATCTAAAGCCTCATTGAATTGAACCGCTTTACGCTCCTGATTGGTCAAATTGATGAATTCATCAATCCCTATTTTTGCAATAACGTATTTCAATCTCGCCTTATGCCTTGAATTACGTTCTCCGAGGCGATCAAACACCCGAATCGATGCTTCGATGAAAGGAATTAATTCCGCTTCAGGTAAAAATTCATGTGCCACTTTAGCTAAAAAAGGTTGAGCACCTAATCCACCACCAATCAAAACCTTAAAACCTTTTAATTCAAGTCCCTCTTCAATTATTATTTTCGGAATAAATCCAAAATCGTGAATGAAAGAATAAGCGTCATCTCTATCATTTGAACTGAATGAAATCTTGATTTTACGTCCCAATTCCTGGCCAAATGGTTTTCTCAAAAAGTACCTGAAAACCAAATCGGCATAAGGTGAAACGTCAAAAGGT
>CAIUKX010000374.1 GCA_903899795.1 uncultured Flavobacteriales bacterium | reverse complement strand
AGCCTCTTCGTTAGGGAAATAATGTAAAAATTCAATTATTGTCATAACTTTTTTCTACAAATATCTCACAGCGAAAAGTAATCTATTTACGTTGTGGTAAACTTGCGACGACTCAAAATCTTTTATATTTCTTCAGGTAATCCAAGTGATTTATCCCCTAATGATGAATGGGATTATGGAAATAAATCTAGTTCACTTTTACCTCCTGATAAAACGTCGGAAGTCTTAAACTGGCTAGAATTTAACCAAACGGAAATGGTAAGCACAATTACTTTAGACTCCTTTTGTCAGGAACAAAAAATAAAACAAATCGATTTTATTCATATGGATGTTCAAGGTGCTGAATTACTTGTTCTGAAAGGCGCTGAAAATCTTATTTCGTCAATTAAAATAATTTGGTTAGAAGTCGAGAACATCACATTATACAAAGAGCAACCGTTACTTTTTGATATTGAAAACTTCATGAAACAGAAGGGATTCACAAAGATCAAAGATACAGTTGAACATATTTCAGGTGATCAGCTATGGGTAAATCTAGATTATTTTCCTCGGAAAAAGATTACACATAAATTATGGAAGCTTTATACTTATTTTACGAAAGAGTAATCTATTATTTTTTCTCCTGAAACAACGATCAACTTCGAATTCTTAATTTATAGATCAAAGGCTCCAAACCATTCGTCTTAATTTCCAGAATTTGTTCCAATTGCATCCCTAATTTTCCATCTGGAAAACCTTTTCCTTTGTACCAAACCAAATAATGCTCCGGTAAATCAATCAGATATCGACCTTCATATTTGCCAAAAGGCATTTTTGCATTGGCTAAACGAACTAATTCATCTCTGATTTCTTGATTCAATTGACTTTGTTTTATCAGTACATTTCAAATGTAGCAACAAAAGTGATGTTTATCCACAAATAGTATTGAAAAAGTAATTCAGCTTTTGTAAATTACACTACTGATAACTGTTAAATTTATGAAGTTGTATTAATAATTATGAGACAATCCTATCTGTTGTTAATTCTTCTTGTCATTAGTACTACTCTGTTTTCTCAGGTAGAAAATGTTTTGGAAAATACATTTTATACAGATTCAACTTATACGACTCTTTGTAACGGTGATTATTTCTGGAAATATTCAAATGGACAAATCGGTGAAAAGTCAACCTATATTGACGGGAAAGTAAGCGGTGAGTATTTACAATACAATGAAGATGGAAAAATCACCTACAAAGCTAATTATTCGGGAGGAGAATTAAACGGGGAGTCCACCTGGTACTATGAAAATGGAATGATTCATTTCAAAAGCATCTACGCCCGTGGTCAATTAAACGGTGAGTCCATCTATTATGATTTGACTGGTAAATTGGAATTAAAAGAAACATATTACAACGGACAATTAAATGGGACCTCAATCGGATACTTTACCAACGGACAAGTTCGGGAGAAGAAAAATTACATCAACGGTTTATTAGAAGGTGAAAGTATTTCTTATCATAAAAACGGACAAATTTCTGCCAGTTGTAACTATTTACACGATGAACCTAACGGAGATTGTATTACCTATTTTGAAAATGGTAAAATTCAAAATAAAACAAAATACATTAATGATCAAGCGGTTGGAGAATCTATTTGGTATTTCGACAACGGACAAATCAGTAGTAAAAGCATTTTCCTAAACGGAAAACTCAATGGAGACTATGTTTCCTATCATCCCGACGGAACAATGGAAGGGAAAGGTCAGTACGCCAACGGATTGATGGTTGGTGATTGGCTGTACTATGATCAGCAAGGAAAACTTTCCGGTAAAAAAACTTTCAATGCCGGTTTTCAAGATGGTGACGAATTCAAATATTATCCGAATGGAAAAATTCTGGAACAAAAAAAATATATCAACGGTGAAATTCAAGGTTTTGTGATCACCTATTACCCGAATAGTAAAATAGCTGAAAAGTGTTCCTACATTGACAATTTAAAACAGGATACTCTT
>CAIUKX010000373.1 GCA_903899795.1 uncultured Flavobacteriales bacterium | reverse complement strand
ATTAAAAGCGTTTGATGATGAAGTCACACTTATGGGTGATTCTAACCATACAAAAATTTATCTCTCTTTTTCTTGTTCAAAAATATATCATTTTGATCAACCGTTGATTTTATTAGTTGCAAAAGATATTTCTGATAGGAAGAATGAGAGTATTAAGGTTTTACAGGCGACAATCCATGGGGAAGATATGGAGAGAAAGCGGCTAGCCAGTGATTTACATGATTCGTTGGGGCAGGAATTATATGCCATAAAAATCCATTTGAATGCACTCAATAAAATGGAATATCAATCGCAGACATACAAAAAAACATTGAATGATGTAAATACGATGTTGAGCGAATCCATGCGTTCGATTCAAGAGATTTCGTTTAATTTGATGCCAACTGTTCTGGAAGATAAAGGATTGGGAATTTCGATTGAACAGCTGGTCAAACGATTAAAGACTGTTTTTTCAAGTATTGATTATTTCAGTTTTTCTCGCACCATAAAATTACCGGAAAAAAAAGATGAATTATTTATTTACAGAGTCATACAAGAGTTCTTGAGTAATTCAATAAAGCATTCCGAAGCCAGGAATATCATAGTGAATATTGATGAGCAATCAAATTTTATTACATTTCTACTGGAAGATGATGGAAAAGGGTTCGATATGAATAAAATGGAGCGAAAAAGCGGAGTGAATATTATATTCAGTCGTTTACGATCATTAAATACAGAGTTCACATACGAAAGTAAAATCGGAGAAGGGACACGATTAGAAATTAAGATCAGAAAAGAGTAAAATAATGAAAAAAAAAATATCGATTCTTATAGCAGACGATCATAAAATGATTCGGAGAGGAGTAAAGCTGGTACTCGACAGTGCTTCAAAATACAATTTTTCGATTCATGAAACATCCCATGGAAGAGAGGTGTTGAATTTGATGGAAGAATTTCAATTTGATATTGTTTTACTTGATTTATCAATGCCTGATTTGGGCGGAATAGAAATATTGGAAAAATTGAGAAATGTAAATTCGGAAGTTCCTGTTTTGGTGCAATCGATGCACAAAGAAGAAAATATTGTCCGTGAGGTAATTAAATACGGTGCTGCTGGATTTATATTGAAAAGCACAGAAGATGATGAATTGATCCTAGCCATTGAAACAGTGCTGAAAAGGGAGCATTATTTTTCTCCTGAAATTATGAAGCTGTTGGCTAATAATGTAATGAATCTAAATTCTGGACAAGGTGTTAATTTTCTTTCATCTATCGAATTAAAAGTTATTTCTATGCTAGTAAAAGAAATGACAAGCGATGAAATAGCGTTAACTCTTAACCTGAGTAAACGAACGATAGAGTGACACCGAAGAAAAATTTTGGATAAATTAGGTTTGAAAAGTACGGTTGGAATTGTCAAATATGCCCTTCAAAATAATCTTTGTTCCAGTGAAGGGGTGATTTTTTGAACCGGATAGATCATAGAACTGTCTAAAATGATGATTTTCATCTTTTAGACAGTTTTACAGATATTTGGTTAGGAATTGCTGTTTGTTTGTTCAGTTTCACTGTTGGGTGTAGGTTCAGGTTGTTTTCCTGATCCACGGAGTTGCATAAATTTATTAAGTAAATCGAACCAGAAGGGAGCTCCGAATGAAATGGCTAGAGCAGTTATTAAATACCCCAAAAGACTTCGACCGTTTGTAAATGAATGTCGAATTATATATCCTACCTTTTCTGAAAAAGTAAAATGATTAACGACATGTTTTCCATTTTGATATTTATTTGGATCAATTAATGAATCTGGCCATCCCAATCCAATCAATGAATTACCCGAATTGATATTTGAATCGATTTGACTTTTTGCATTTTGAAACATGATCTCTGCATTTTGTTTTTCTTGAGGAGATAATTTACCATGTTTATCTTTATGAGCTTCAACATATTTACTAGAGAGATCTGTAAGGTTTTTAGCGGCATCTTTATCATGTGAAAGATGTTTTACGATTGAAATAGTATCCACATTGAAAGCTATTGCAATTGTAAAGCCGATGACAAAAGTAATCCGTTGGCTTTGCTTTTTGTACCATCCTGATGTTCTGTGCATCGTTTCATTGAACCATTTTTCGAGTTCGAGTTTAAATTTAGCTTCGTCAGAGTTTACATTAACTAACAAAGATTCAATATATCCTTTGGTTTCACAATTATTATCAATTTTTTCGATACCATTTTTTAAGTGAAGAGTTGAATCAAGATCTTTATCCAAACCTTTATTTTTGAGTACATCGATCAATGCTTTAGAGAAGAATTCTGGACTCAGGTATGCAGGCTTATTGTGAATTTTATTCTCTCCCAAATACTTGATCCCGGGATGATCATAGAATAATTCCAAAAGATTCATTTCTTCTTTTGTTTTATGCTTTGTATTTGGATGGAAGAAAGTAATTGATTTTGTAATCCATTTCCATTTTTTGATAAAATAATCCTTAAGAAGTACCCAAAAATTTTCATGATAATTAACACCATCGTTTAGCATTTTGGATAAAGCTTGCTCCAATTTTTTTGCCCTCAGGCTAAATATTGAGGCAATTCCTTCGTTTATTGTGGTAGCCAAAAGGCTGTACATTAAATAAATAAATATTAAACCGATCACTACATCTAATGCTATTGAATCGAACATGTATCTTGTTTTTAAAGGTTAAAAATTGCGTATCATGATAAAATCTGAGTACAATAATTTGTAATTGGTTATGTGAAAATCTATCATGAAATTAAATTGGGATAGAGAGAATGAACCGAATACTTAATCTGGAAAACGTTCATTGATTTGAGTCTGAAATTGATGAGCCTCTGCTTCCAAAGCATCAGCTTCTGAATTCTTTCCTTGGCCTCTTAATCTTGTAGCTTCAGCTAATTTTGGAGCAATTCTTTTTGCATAATGATGTCCCCTCAATTCAGCATTTGACATAATTTCTTCTTTTGTTCCTTTTGTTTCTTTATTTGACTTAGCCATATCTTATTGATTTGGGGTTGAACCATAATTTTTTAATAGTAAACTGGAATTAAAATGTGTTTTTCCAGTTGTTATCCTTGGTGTCCAATAGAGTACGTCATTCCAGAGTCCTACCCGTTGAATGTTTCCTTTAAAATAAGTTATTCCATCTGGAGCATTTGTACCATCTGAACCAATGAAGAAATCATTGTTTGCAGTTAAGCTGGTTGTTTCAGAAGATGTATAACTCACGAGCACACCATTAACCCATATTTTTAGTACTGCATTATTCCGTACAATTAATACATGGTAGGTAGTATTTGCGGCAATTGGGTTGACCAATGTTTTGGTGGTGCTGTTGATCCATAAAACCAGTTTGGGATAAGAAGCTATTACTTCTAAAGAAAACATGGTGGAATAGTCCCACCCGAAAATATCATGATAACTATCCGGCCATGACGAAGGAGTGGTAAACACTGCTTCAGCAGTAAAATTCCCCGTTCCAATTGCAGCCCATGGGTTTGTATGGCCTACTGTACCAAGTGTTCCACCTGTGACTAGTGTTGTTTCTGAAATAATTACAGTTGTCACATTCGAAGCAAAACTACTGCTGGTAACATGAAAGGTACCATTGTTATTAGTGGCTCCGCTAATTGAGATGATTTTGTTGGCAATAAAGTAGGACGTGTAGTTCGTAGAACTACTGATAGTGAAAGTGTTGTTTGCTGTTACAGAAGCAATTGTTAGAGATAATCCTCTCCAGCTTTTAAAATATTCACTAGAAGCGCTATCAAAAGCCCAGGATTGTGAGCCATAAGCTTTAATACTTGTGTCCAGCGTGGGAGCCGGAGAAGAAAGTAATCGTCCGTTGACCATACTTCTTCCTCGGTTTCCAGCTATAGTAGAGTCTCCTGTTTGAGCTTCAAACAGTAAAAGACAATTTTTATTATTTTTCGTTAACCTTTTCATTATTCAAGAATAAAGTTAAAATATGCGATCAAATCCAATGCATTACCATTAGTACCGGCTGTGGTAACCTCGATTTCCAATAAATCATTAAGAGCGACATTGTTGTATGTGCCGTTAGATGTTTCAATAGCAATTCCAGAAGTGTACACAGTGTCAGCGGCTGTAACTGTAATGTTGGTACTAAGAACAGAGTTACCTCCGTTGTTTTTTACTCCGATTACGGGTTTAGTTGCGCCTGTATCAGCTGTACGACACAATGCAGTTAAACCGATAAAGTGGGCTGTACCTTGTTTCCAAATAAATACATCCCCATTGTCTTTTAACAATGTAGAAGTTGTTAACGCTCCAAATCCACCTGAAATTCTTACGGGTACACTTACATATTGTCCGATTGAACCATAATTCATTTCCTGAATAGAAGCTGTCAATGGTTACTCCTCAATAGTAACAGTTCCGGAAGCATAAGAAATAACTCGTCCATATCTATATGTTCCAACTGAATTTACTTTGTATTTCAGAGGTCTGCCAACTTTGAAGTTTTCCTGGTTGGTTGAGTTATCCGTTACTGTAAAAGTAGAAGTACTTGCCCATGTTACTGTAGATGTATTCCATGTCGCGGCAGATCCACTACCTGCTCCTGCTGTTACTGCGGCATCAACATAAGCAGTAGTAGCTATTTTTGTAGAATTGTCCAAGGCACTTTGTGTTGGTGCAGTTGGACTTCCAGTTAATGCTGGTGATGCCGAAAATACAAGTGAACCTGTACCTGTTTCATCTGTTATTGCAGATGCTAAATTGGCACTGGAAGGAGTGCCTAAGAATGTTGCCACACCGGTTCCTAAACCACTAATACCTGTTGAAACCGGTAGACCAGTACAATTTGTTAAAGTTCCAGAGGTTGGTGTTCCTAACAATGGCGTAACCAAGGTTGGTGAGGTTGCAAAAACCAAAGCTCCACTTCCAGTTTCATCACTGATTACACTAGCAAGTTCAGATGAAGTAGTGCTGGCAAACACAGAAAGTTTATTTCCAATAAATGCAAAAGAGGTGTTTCCTCCAAAATCTGGGATTGTATAAGTTCTATTTGCTGACGGCGCAGGCGCTGTTATATTGGTTTTTTGAGATCCGGCTCCAAACGATAATTGTGATGAAGTAGCCCCTATCAATAAATTACCTGCAGAACTTAAAACCATTTGATTCGTTCCGTTGTTATTAAATATCATTGAAGTAACTGCTGCATCAACTGATCCCAGGTAAAAAACATCAGAACTGTTAATACCCATCATTCTTGATACTCCACCACCTGTAAGTTTACCATAAATATAAGTTGCGTTTGTATCTAAATAGTAACTTCCTGAGTTATGTGCTGTTGCAAAAGTTGGCGAAGTTGCAAAAACCAATGATCCACTTCCTGTTTCGTCTGTCACAGCAGTTGCCAGATTTGCACTGGAAGGGGTTCCTAAGAATGTTGCAACTCCAGTTCCCAAGCCACTCACTCCTGTAGAAACTGGAAGTCCAGTACAGTTAGTAAGTGTACCTGAAGCTGGGGTTCCTATAATTGGTGTAGTAAGTGTTGGGGAGGTCAATGTTTTATTCGTTAGCGTTTGTGTCATATTTACGTTAACTTGTCCAGCGTCATATGTCCATCTAAAATTCCCATCTGATATAAAGGATATTGCCGATCCAGCAGTTGATAATACAACAGTACCATCAGTTACTCCATTTAAAAATTGTCCTGATTGAACAGCTACTGTTATTGTATTAGAAGATGTTATTGTACCAATCATATCGACAACAGTTGTTTCATGTCCTGCGTTGACTGTAGAGGCGTCAGGTAGTGTAAATGTTCTAGGTGCTGTCAGTGCAGTTAAAGTTGTTGTAACTTTATCATTTACTCCGATGTTTCTATTGGCATTAGCCGTGTCCCACAGGTTTTCTAAATTCAAATTAACCAATGCTGATACTGGGCTGGTTAAATCCCCTAGATTAAACGTTTTTTGTAATCTTGTTCCAACAGCGGTTGTGACATAAGCTGTACTCGCAGCTTTTGTAGAATTGTCACTGGTAGATTGTGTTCCAACAACTGGATTGGTTAATGTAGGTGCGCTTGCAAATACTAAGGATCCGCTTCCTGTTTCATCCGTTATGGCAGCAGCCAGATTTGCACTGGAAGGAGTGCCTAAGAATGTTGCCACACTGGTTCCTAAACCGCTAACCCCTGATGATACTGGTAGTCCAGTACAGTTGGTAAGTGTTCCTGAACCAGGTGTACCTAATACGGGAGTAACTAGGGTAGGAGAGTTCGAAAATACAAGTGCTCCAGTTCCTGTTTCATCTGTAATGGCTGCCGCTAAGTTTGAACTTGAAGGGGATCCTAAAAATGTGGCAACTCCGGTAGCTAAACCACTGACACCGGAAGATACCGGAAGGCCTGTACAGTTTGTTAGTGTTCCTGAACCGGGCGTCCCTAAGGCAGGAGTAATAAGTGTTGGTGAATTAGCAAAAACAAGTGCTCCAGTTCCTGTTTCGTCACTGATGACACCTGCCAGCTGTGATGATGTCGTGGAGGCAAATTGTGACAATGGATTTGCAACATTTCCGGCTGTGTAACCTAAAGAATTTTGTTTGCCATCCAAAGCTGTTTGGGTAGCTGTGGAGATAGGTTTATTCGCATCAGAAGTATTGTCTACGTTTCCTAAACCAAGTGTTGTTCGTTGAGCAGCAGCATCAGCATCATCAATTAATGCCCTTCCGGCTGCTGTCAAAGATGTTTCAGCCCAGCTATCGGTACCTGTCGTATAAGCGATTTTATCTGCAACAGTTCCTAGTGCTGAAAGACTTTGAAGTGTTGCGTCTTGTGCCTGAACGTCCGTACCGATCACAACTCCAAGTGTACTTCGTGCTGCAACGGCATTTGTTGCAGTGAAGACAGCATCACCGACCGATGTGGAACCTAAAGTTGCTCGTTGAGCAGCAGCATCAGCATCGTCAATCAGTGCTCTTCCCGCTGCAGAAAGGTCGGTAAGTGCGGCTGTTCCTGATCCTGTGAAATAAGGTAATTTATTGGCTGCAGAAGTAAGACCTGCAATGGCGTCTAATTCTGCATCATGAGCCTGAACATTGGTTCCAATAGCCAAACCGAGATTTGTTCTGGCTGTTGAAGCACTTGCCAAATCGGATAAATTCAAGGCTTTATCCAAAGGAACATAGCCGATATTGGTTTCGATAATGGACCAATTGGTAGATGTTTGTCCGGGAGTATCCACGAGTGCTCGGACTGAATCTCCGGCCGTTACTGCTGATCCGCCTAGTGTTCCAGAGATCAGACCTAAACTCATTGGCATACTTAATAATTGGCCAATTGTAGTTTAAATTAATTGGAAGTAGTGTTTCAATAATATTGTTTGAAATAGTTGGATTTAATAGGATAAACATACCTGTACCCGGAATTTCAAATCCAACTTTATCATATAAAACCAACGTTAATTGATAAAAACCGATCTCTTTGTCTGCGCTTACTTCAGCATGGTAATCTTTGAAAAACACCTTGTCCAAGATGTTTTCAATTCCATCTTTTACAGGGCCAAGAGAAGCAGGAATCTTATCAATTGGTAAAATTTCTTTTATAAGTGGGTAAAGAGGTGTATCAGCCATTATTAAATGTTTTATTTATTTGTACTATCTTAGTTCTTCTTCAAGAAAAAATCATATTCTTCTTTGGTTCTTTGTTGTCAGTGGATGTAGTATAATTGGTATGAAACTCCATCATCTCTATGAACAGTTTCCATTCCATGCCTAAAACCATCCAAATAATTAGAATAAATAATTCTATTGTCAGCTGTTTTGTAATAGCTCTGTCCTTGTAACATATCATTGGAATAATTGAACTCGTATATGAGCTCTCCTGTTGGTTTGTATGCATGCCATTTTCCTTCTGCTTTGTTGTGAACAAAATGATAATCAGCTATTACCTTACCATCCGGATAATAATAGAAAACCGAAGTAGTGTCGTTCTCAGTAAACTGGTAATGACTGATCAATGTCCTCAGTGAATCATACAAGGACCATTGACCTGTTTCTTTACCTTTTTTATAGAAGCGCTCTTCTTTCAATTGCCCATTCTGATAATAATACATCCAATTTCCAATCGGTCGAAGAAGACTGTCAATCTCACCCGTAATACTCTTTTGTCCATTTGCATACGAGCGGGAAATTTTTCCTGCAGCAACAGGTTTTAAGTTGCTTTTTCCAGAGTTCAGAGGAATAAATTCCTGTTCAAAATAATATTTTTTTGTATCAAAAAAGGTATGTGTAGATGTTATAAATTTTAGCTCTTCATCCAGATTACCAATGTGTTTATAATACATAGGGTAAAAATGGATCATTTCCATTTTATTGAAATTGTAAATATTTGAACAACTGTAACCTTCACATTTATTCAAACGATCAAATCTCATATCAATTTTTATAGATTTTAATTGAGGAAGAAAAGCCAACGAGACTGGTAAGAAATAGGGTCTTGAAAAATTAGGAGAAATTGTCAAACTGATGAGTTCTTTTAGTTGCCCTATTTTTTCAGGAATAAATGTTAAAGCAGGATGTCCGCTAATATGTAAAACTTTCAAATGAGACAATTCAAAAATTTCATCTGGTATATTGGAATTAGTTGAGTGTTGACACCATTCAGCTGAACAAATGCCGATATATAATACTTGTAATTGTTTAAATTCTCTCAATCTTGTAGGAACAAAACGAATTTTATCCCCTCCAACTCTAAGTTCCTGAAGATTTGGAAATATCTCAGGATTCAATTCAATTAATGTATCGTCCCAATCAAATAGAAGATTTAATCGATATACTTCAGGATGAGGAGTCGAAAAATCAAGCTTATGGGCATCATACACACGATTGTATTTTTTCTTTGTGTAGAGCTGCTTAAGGGGCAGTAATTTTTCTTTTTGGGAAAATACTGATCCAATATGAGCAAGAAAAAGTAATATCAGTGCAAAATTTTTCATCCGTTCTTTTTTAGTACAAGTTTTTAAATTATAAAAAATCATTTTGAGTCGTCGCAAGTTTACCACAACGTAAATAGATTACTTTTCGCTGTGAGATATTTGTAGAAAAAAGTTATGACAATAATTGAATTTTTACATTATTTCCCTAACGAAGAGGCT
>CAIUKX010000372.1 GCA_903899795.1 uncultured Flavobacteriales bacterium | reverse complement strand
GTGTGGCCAATACTCAAAAATGCCTTCGCGTTTCAGGTAAACATAATGATCTTGAAGAAGTTGGAGTTGACACCTATCACCACACGATGTTTGAAATGTTAGGAAATTGGTCATTCGGTGATTATTTCAAAGAAGAAGCTATTTCCTGGGCATGGGAACTATTGACAGAAAGATACAAAATTCCGAAAGATCGCCTGTACGTAACTGTTTTTGAAGGTGATGCAGAAGATAATGTTCCTAGAGATGATGAAAGTTATGATATATGGAAGCGTTTCATTGCTGAAGACCGTATTTTATTAGCATCGAAAAAAGATAATTTCTGGGAAATGGGTGATACCGGGCCTTGCGGACCGTGTACCGAAATTCATGTTGATATTCGTACAGAAGAAGAACGCTTAGCAGTAGATGGAAAATCTTTGGTGAATAATGACCACCCACAAGTGATCGAAATCTGGAACAACGTTTTCATGCAGTTCAACCGAAAAGCAAATCGTTCTTTGGAACCGCTTCCTGCTAATCATGTGGATACTGGGATGGGATTGGAACGTTTGGCAATGGCTTTACAAGGAAAACGTTCAAACTACGATACTGATTTATTCCAAACACTGATCCAACACATGGTGAAAGTTTCAGGGATCAAATACGGCGAAAAAGAAGAAACCGATATCGCTCTGCGTGTAATTGCGGATCATATTCGAGCTATTGCTTTTTCTATCGCTGACGGACAACTTCCATCGAATACCGGAGCTGGATATGTTATCCGAAGAATTTTGAGGAGAGCTGTTCGTTACGGTTACCAAACTCTGGGATTGAAAGAGCCTTTCTTGTGCGATTTGTCAATTGTTTTAGGCGAAATCATGGGAAATCCTTTTCAGGAATTGATCAATCAGAAAGACTTGATTCAAAAAGTAATTCGTGAAGAGGAAAGCAGTTTCTTCAGAACGTTAGAATCAGGGATCAAGCGAATGGATAGTGTGATGGACGCTACTCGTAAAGCAGGAAAATCTATAATTTCAGGTTCAGAAGTTTTCGAATTATACGATACATTCGGTTTCCCGGACGATTTAACATCATTAATAGCCCGTGAAAACAACCTGAGTATTGACGAAGAAGGATTTAAGCAGGAATTACAACAACAAAAAGATCGTTCACGCGCTGCAACGGCAATCGAAACGGATGACTGGGTAGAATTAAAGACCGACAATACAGTTGAATTTATTGGTTACGACAATATAGAAGCTTCCATAGAGATTATCAAGTACCGTAAAGTCAATCAAAAACAAAAAGAATTTTACCAATTGGTATTCAACCAAACTCCTTTCTACCCTGAAGGTGGTGGACAGGTTGGAGATACTGGAACTATAGAAACAAACGGTGAGAAAATTACCATCTTCGATACGAAGAAAGAGAACAACCTCATCATTCATTTGTCAGATAAATTACCTTCCGATCCTAAAACTGTTTTTACAGCCAAAGTTGATGTTAACAAACGTAATGCTTCAGCTTGTAATCATTCTGCGACGCATTTATTGCACCATGCTTTGAGAACTGTTTTGGGAACTCACGTAGAGCAAAAAGGCTCATTG
>CAIUKX010000371.1 GCA_903899795.1 uncultured Flavobacteriales bacterium | reverse complement strand
CCTTGGCAAATTCATTCGCCAATTCTTGTAATTTAGCCATGTCCATAGTGAAAGTTTCCATTTTTTGCCAAAATCGGCAGGTTAATACAAAATGTCAACTTACACAAAAATATTTACAGGCTCGTGTATTCTAGGTAATAATCACAGTGAATTTAACGAAGAACCAAATATTTAAATCAATCAACCTTTTTAGAGCAAAGGATTCTTTTGAGCTTTTTCATGAATTTAATTCACACTAGACGTCTATCCTTTATTGGTCTTGCATTAATAAATCTACTGTTTCATTGTGTAACTGTACATTCTCAAGATTTATACCCCAATAAGCCTATTCGATTGATAGTCGGATTTCCGCCAGGAGGTGGAAATGATCTTTTATCACGTTTGGTTGCAGCTAAACTATCTGAAACTAAGGGGTGGGCTTTTTCAATTGAAAACGCTGCCGGTTCAGGAGGATTGCTTGGAGCAAATAATATTGCAAAATCCACTCCAAATGGTTACACGATCGGAATTGGTTCTATTGGCACCTTGTCGATCAACCCGTCACTTTATTCAAAAATTCCTTACAACATAGCCAAGGACTTTACCTTTATCTCCAAGCTATCTATAACGCCTGCAGCTTTGGTTGTTCCAGCAAATTCACCATTTCGCTCTGTACAAGAGCTCATTTCTTCTGCAAAGGCTAACCCAGGAAAACTTAATTTTGGTTCTGCAGGAAATGGCACATCGCATCATTTAATTGGTGAATTGTTTAAATTTAGAGTTGGTATTGAAATGACTCATGTACCTTATGCGGGAAGCAGTCCAGCTGTTGTTGGATTAATGCGCTCAGATGTTCAATTGATGTTTGCTGATTTGCCAGCTGTATTGCCCATGATACGTGCAGGTAGGCTCCGTGCATTAGCTGTCACAACAAAACAACCGTCATCACTATTGCCAGACGCTCAAAGTATGGACGATATTTTGCCTGGATTTGATGTAAGTATTTGGTACGGTATTGTCGGTCCTGCTGGTCTGTCACCTGAAATCACTAAAACCCTAAACCAAGCCATTAAAGATGTTGTCTCCTTACCGGAGATACAAAACAAATTAACGCATGAAGGTGCTTTTGGGCAAACCGGTTCGCCAGAAGATTTTGCAGCTTTCGTAAAAACAGAGGTTGCAAGATGGGCGGATGTAATTCAGCAAGCTAAAGTGCCTCTTCAGTGATACAACATAGTATTCAACCCACTTTACTGGCCTGCTCATTAGATGGATTGCGAGTTTTAGATCTGTCAAATCGCTTTAGCCATTACGCGGGAAAATTACTCGCCGATATGGGAGCCGAGGTCATTTTAATTGAATCACCAACTATTGGAAATTCAATTCGAAATAAACCTCCTTTTATTCAAGATCGAAAAGATATTGAATTTGGGATTCCTCATTTTTATTTCAATACAAATAAACGAAGCATTACATTAGATATTCATAAGAATGAAGGCAGGAAGATTTTTTTGGATTTGGTTAAAACTGCCGATATCATCTTAGAGGATTATGAACCTCTAGCATTGAGTAAGTTGGGCTTGCGTTTTGAATTTCTCCAAGAGATCAATCCCAAATTAATCATGACCAGCATTACTCCATTTGGTCAAACTGGTCCTTATGCAAACTATGCGGCCGATGATCTTACGCTTCTGGCCTTAGGGGGGTTACTCAATATCATGGGTTTTGAGGACATGCAACCTACACAAGCCGCTGGTGAGCAAGCTTATGCGATGGGTTGTATGTTCGGCGCTGTCGGTACGATGCTTGCCGTTTTAGAGACTCAAATCAGTCATATGGGGCAGCAAGTGGACGTTTCAATTCAAGAATGTGTCACCTTGGCACTTGAAAATTCGGCTCAATCCTTTGATTTAGAGAAAAAAATAAGGGTAAGAACAGGAAATAGTCAACGCTATGCGGGCAGTGGAATTTTTAAATGCTTAGATGGTTTTGTTTATGTTTTTGCAGGTGGGATGGCGGCTTCTAGATTTTGGAAAAATCTTGTTGAATGGTTCAAAATTGAAGGCGTAAAAGGGGCCGATGAATTGGTTTCGCCAAAATGGCAAGATTTACAATACATGCATTCTGAAGAAGGCAAACAACTTTTTGAAACCATATTCACTGCATTTGCAAGTGATAAAACCATGGCGTTTTTATATGAAGGCGCGCAATCTAGAAGAATTCCTCTTTGTCCAGTCAATGATAGTCAGTCTATATTGGAAAATAAGCAATTTATATCGCGTTCATTTTTTGAAACTGTTTTACATGAAGACTCAGGACAAACGATTACGATGCCTGGCGCTCCTTATCAATTGAGTGAAACGCCTTGGTCATTAAGAAAATTAGCTCCACATTTAGGTGAGGATAATCAGGCAATTTACAAAGAATTGGGTTTAACAGATGAGATGATGGCGTCTCTCAGATCTTTGGGCGTAGTTTGATGAATACAAAAAAGCAAACCAAAGGACCTTTGTCAGGATTACGTGTGGCAGATTTCACTTGGATCGGTGCTGGATCCTACACCACCAAAATTCTTTCTGATTTTGGTGCAGAAGTGATCAAGGTTGAGTCCAGTACCAGTTTAGACCCGCTTCGAAATACCGCTCCATTCTTTCAGGGTAAACCGGGTGTAAATCGAAGCGGTTACTTTGCCGATCGAAATAGCAACAAAAAAAGTATAGTTTTAGATCTTAAAAAAGAAAAAGCGCAAGACATAGCCCGGGCTCTCATTAGGAAAAGTGATGTGGTTACCAATAATTTTTCTCCGGGCACAATGGATAAGCTTGGTCTAGGGTATGAGCGAGTTAGTCAAGATCAGAAGAGCTTGGTTTATCTATCCATGTCTATGCAGGGTTCATCGGGCCCACACAGTCATTATGTGGGATTTGGTTTAACAATAGCTGCTTTGAGTGGAATACAGCACTTGTCAGGCCCTCCGGATCGTGCACCTGTTGGTACAGGTACGAATTATCCAGATCATGTACCTAATCCATCTCATGCAGCATTTGCTTTGCTTTCAGCCATTTATTACCAACGTAAAACAGGAATAGGTCAATTTATAGACTTTTCGCAAACCGAGCCGTCTATTTCCCTCATTGGAACGACTTTGATTGATTCAAACGTGAATGAACGAATTGACAAAAGAATGGGTAACGATAATTTGCAGTCAGCCCCACGCGGTGCTTATCCATGTAGGCATGGAAGAACAATCGCTATTGCTATTTACTTGGATCAGCAATGGTCTGATTTGGACAATCTTCTGAAAATTTCTAATCAACTAGAAAGTAGAGATTGGAACTCAGCTAAGATTCGAATGGAATATCGAAAAGAATTGGATGCTGCAATTTCTAAAATAACAATTGATTTTGATGCCCAGTCCTTGCAAAATCTTTTGCAGTCCAAATCAATACCATCAGGAGTTGCCTCTAATATCGCTGAATTAGTTGAAAATGATCCTCAATTAAATCACCGGCATCATTGGATTAAACTAAATCACAAAGAAATGGGTGCGACAATTTATAACGCTCCCCCGATTCGTTTATCACGCACCAATTTAATTATGGAAAATTCAGCGCCCTTGCTTGGAGAGCATACCGATGAGGTCTGCATTGATCTTCTAGGCATGAGTGAAAGTGAAGTTAAAGATGATATTAATAAAAGAGCAAATATTGTAAAAATGCTTCTTGCTGCAGGCGTACATCCTGACATTAAAAATAAGAAGGG